>NZ_AQOJ01000593.1:0-525 GCF_000364685.1 Xanthomonas sp. SHU 166 | reverse complement strand
CCCAGCGGTCGTCCTGCGGCACCGCCACGGTCGGGGCGAAGGTCCACTCCATACCGGTGGTACGCGTCTCGGCGGCAGTGATCTCGCCGATCTTGCGCATCAGTTCCGGGTCGCGGGTCGCGCCCAGGCCGATGTTGTGCGGGAACAGGGTGGCGCCGACGATGTTGCTCTGCCCGTGCACCGCGTCGATGCCGAAGATGATCGGGATCGCCGGGCCGGCGCCGTCGGTCTGCATCGACGCCGTGTAATAGGCATCGGCCAGTGCCAGCCACTGCGCCGGGCTGGCGTCGTACTTGCCGCCGGGATCGGAGTTGCCGCCGGCCAGCACCGAGCCGATGTGGTACTTGCGCGCGTCCTCCGGGGTCATGCTGCCGATGTCGCCCTGCACGGTCTGCCCGACCTTCTGCTCCACCGACATCTGCGCCATCAGCTTGGTGATGCGCGCCTCCAGCGCCGGATCCTCCTTCAACGGCCAGGCCGGCGACGGCCACCGGTCCGGATGGATCGGCGGCGGCGGCGCGGCCG
>NZ_AQOJ01000592.1:0-762 GCF_000364685.1 Xanthomonas sp. SHU 166 | reverse complement strand
CGCCGGCAGCGTCGGCAACGGCCGGTCGGCGGCCAGTTCGGCATCGAGCGCGCCGGGCTCGCGGCCGATCAGCAGCGCCAACTGGTCCAGCGCCACCTGCGCCTGCGCCTGCAGGTCCGGGAGTACCGCTTCCTGTTGCTGCAGTTGCGCCTGCGCGCGTTCCACCTGCAGGTCGGCGTCGGCGCCGCGCTCGCGGCGCTGCCGGGTCAGCTGCAGGGTCTGCCGGGCAGCCTCCAGGTTGCGCTGGGCCACGGCCATGCGCGCACGCGTGCTGCGGTAGCCCAGGTAGGCCTGCCCCACTTCGGCGGCAATCTGCACCTGGGTGTCGGCCAGGTCGGCCTCGTCGGCCTGGGCATCGGCCAGTGCGCCCTCGCTGGCGCGGCGGCGGCGGCCGAAGAAATCCAGTTCCCAGCTGGCATCGATGCCGACGCTGTAGAGCTGCGCGCGCGGATCGATCTCCACCGGCTGGCCGGTGCCGGCGGCGATGCTGCCCAGGCGGTCGGTCAGCGCATCCGGCGCGCGCGCGTTGAGATAGGCGGCCGTCGCTCCGACGCTGGGCAACTGCTCGGCGTGGCGCTGGTCGACCAGCGCGCGCGAGGCGCGCAGGCGCGCCTGCGCCACCCGCAGGTTGGGGCTGTGCTGCAGGGCCTGCTCGACCAGCATGGTCAATTGCGGATCCTGCAGGGTGTCCCACCAGCGCTGCGGCGGCGGTGCCGGCACCACGCCGGCGGCCGCGGCCGTGGCATCGGCGCGGTGCAGCCG
>NZ_AQOJ01000591.1:0-1829 GCF_000364685.1 Xanthomonas sp. SHU 166 | reverse complement strand
GGCTGGCCGGTGCTCCCGCCGGTCGCCTGCCCCACCAATGGGCCGCGCCGCATCAGCCGGAACACCGCCGCCGTGTCCTCGCCGGCGGAGAACGTGCCCGCATCCACCAGCATCGCCACCGGGCCGGAATAGGCGTTCGGTTCGGGTGCCACCGGCTCTTGTTGCACCGGCCGCCACTCGATCAGCCTGGCGCCGCGCGCCTGCGCCAGCGACGAGCCGTTGTCGCGCTCGACAGAGCGCAGCGATGGCAACGGTGCCGCGGCGACGTAGCGCAGGATCTGCAAGCCGAACCACGTGTTGCCGCCACCATTGCCGCGCAGGTCCAGGATCAGTCCGCGCGCGGCACGCACGCGCGGCAGTGCCTGCTTGAGCGCCTGCAGGCTGGCATCGTTCTCCAACTGCGGCACACGCAGTACCGCCACGCCATCGCGGCGAATGCGCAGCAGCGGCACCTCCGGCACCTTCACCGCGGTGTAGCCGCTGCGCGCGGCACGCACCTCGCTGCGGTGCCCGTCGGCATGCTCCACCGACAGCCGCACCGGGGTGGCGGCATCGCCGGCCAGCAAGGCATAGGTATACATGCGCAATTGCAGGTCTTGCGGGGTGGAGCTGCTGAGCTGCGGACGCACCACCCGCTGCGCGTACTGCTCCACCGGCTCGCCGTCGATCGCGAGGATGCGGTCACCGCGTGCCACCCCTTGGCGGCGCAGCGCGGCATCACTGACCGAGGTCACCACCACCTCCCCGTCCAGCCAGGCCGTCCGCAGCCCGGGACGGGCATACCAATGGTCCTCCAGTTCCTTGGGCGGCAGGATCCCGGTGTGTCCGTCGTGCAACTGTGCCAGGAAGCGCGCCAGCACGCGGTAGTAGGCATCGGTATCCGCTGCGCGCTGGACCAGTGGCAGCGTCTCCAGGTACAGGCGGTCCCAGTCCAGGTCGGGCACGTGGTCGAACCAGACGAAGCGCTCGCGCGCGGCCATCCACACCTGCGACAACCCGGCCACGCGCTGGGCTTCGGTCAGCTGCACGGCGTAAGGCACCGCAATCGAGGGCGCCGTGGCATCGCGGACCGCCAGCGCTTCGTGGCGCCGGACCTCGGCCAGGCGCGGGTCGTCCAGCAACGCCGCCGTGGCCGGGTCCTTGTCCACCACGAAGTCGATCAGCCCCTCATGCCAGGACATCGCGTCCAGGGCGCGCCAGGCCGCCACCGCCGCGTCGCGGTCGCCGAGCCACACCTGCACCCGCACCAGATCGCCCAGCAGGTTCAGGCGGCGGAAGCGCAGCGTCTTGCTGCCCTCGGCGAGCGCTGCGACCGTCGGATCGTCGAGATACTGCAAGCCCTGCTGCAGGGCATCGCGTGCCTGCAGCAGGTCATCACGCGTGCTCTTGGCGCCGTGCTCGCTGAGCTGACTGGCCCGGTCGCGGAAAGCGGTGGCCCGCGCATAGGCCTGATCGGCCGGCGTTTCCGCCGCCCCCACCGACGGCAACAGCAGCAACCACAACAGCGCACCCCATCCGTAGCTTCGCATCGCACCCTCGCGCTCGAGTGTTTGAATCGCAGGCCGCAGTATCGGGCATCTGCTGCGCGCGAGCATCTTGACGGCGCTGGGCGGCTGCGGCGACCAAGGGACAAGAGCCTGTCATGAGCCGCGCTCCCCTTTGCCCGGTTCGTCGCCAGGGGGTGAACTGCAATCCACTACCGGCATCGCGCGCCTGGCGCATCCAGCGCCAGACGATTGAGCGCCCGATCCTAGACGCCAATGCTGGCGGACCGCCATCTGGCCACAGTGCGCTTAGCGAGAACCAACATCGGCTTGTGCCGCAAAGGC
>NZ_AQOJ01000590.1:0-848 GCF_000364685.1 Xanthomonas sp. SHU 166 | reverse complement strand
GGCAGGCACAGGCGCAGGAACTGGCGGCGCGCTACCGGGTCGCGGTGTGCAGCCCGGCCGGATTCGCCGAGCGCCTGGTGCAGTTCTGGTCCAATCATTTCGCGGTCTCGGTCGACAAGCGCGCGGCCGCGCTGTACGCGGCGCCAATGGAACGCGAGGCGATCCGCCCGCACTGCATGGGCCGTTTCGCCGACCTGCTGCTGGCGGTGGAGCGGCATCCGGCGATGCTGCGCTACCTGGACAACGCCAACTCGGTCGGCCCCGACTCGCTGCTGGCGCAACGCGCGCAGCGCCGGGCCCTGCGCCTGGATCCCGAACGTCCCGTGCGCCGCCTGGGGCTCAACGAGAACCTGGCGCGCGAGATCCTGGAGCTGCACACCCTCGGCGTGGACGGCGGCTATACCCAGGCCGACGTCACCGAACTGGCGCGTGCGATCACCGGCTGGGGCGTGCCGGCGCCGCGCGATTTCGAGCAGGGCGCGCCCGGGGCCGCCTTCGTGTTCCGCGCGCCGGCGCATGCCGCCGGCAGCCGCCTGGTGCTGGGCCGGCGCTATGCCGAGGACGGCGTGGCACAGGGCGAGGCGATCCTGGCGGCGCTGGCCCGGCACCCGGCCACCGCGCAGCACGTCTCGTTCAAGCTGGCCCGGCATTTCGTCCGCGACGATCCGCCGCCGGCCTTGGTACAGCGCATGGCCGACGCGTGGCGGCGCAACGATGGCGACCTGCGCCACGTCTACCGCGCCCTGATCGACAGCCCCGAGGCATGGGACGCGCAGGCGCGCAAGTTCAAGCCGCCGCAGGATTTCGTGGTGTCCGCACTGCGCGCCGGAGGTACCTGGCCCGAGGCG
>NZ_AQOJ01000589.1:0-570 GCF_000364685.1 Xanthomonas sp. SHU 166 | reverse complement strand
CCCGCCGTTCACGCCGCGCTCGCCGGCCGGCTATGCCGACGTGGCCGCGGAATGGAGCGGCGCCGACGCACTGTGGAAGCGCGTGCAGGCCGCCGAGGCGCTGGCCGGGATGGCCCCAGGCGAGCCGCTGGCATTGGCCGCGACCGCGTTCGGCGACGGTCCGGATGCGGACACGCTGAGCGCGGTGCGGCGCGCCGAATCGCCACGCGAAGGCGTGGCGGTGCTGCTGGCCAGCCCGGCCTTCCAATGGCGCGCCTGAGCGGCGCGCGGTCCGATCCGCGATGGGAGAAGCTCCGATGCAACTGACACGCCGTCGTTTCCTTGCCGCCAGCGGTGCGGCCACCGTGTTGAGCCTGTGGGCGGGCAGCGGCCTGGCCGCGCCGGGCGCCGATACGCGCCTGCTGGTGGTGCTGCTGCGCGGCGCGCTGGACGGGCTGCACGCACTGGTGCCGACCGCCGACCCCGACTACGCACGCCTGCGCGGCGCGCTGGCGCCGCCGCAGACCCTGGCCCTGGACGGCAGCTTCGCGCTGCATCCGGCGCTGGCGTTCGCGCATGAGCTGTACGCGC
>NZ_AQOJ01000588.1:0-4313 GCF_000364685.1 Xanthomonas sp. SHU 166 | reverse complement strand
GCAAGCAATGGCTGCCGGTGGTGGCGGTGGCGCCGCCGTACCGCGAGCGCTCGCACTTCGAGGCGCAGGATTGCCTGGAGAACGGCACCGCGCGGCCCAGTGGCGCCTCCAGCGGCTGGCTCAACCGCTGCGCACTGGCCCTGCACGGCGCCGAGGCGGTGTCGGTGAGCGCGGTGACGCCGCTGATCATGCGCGGCCCGGGCGCGGTGAACAGCTGGTCGCCGCCGCTGCCGAGCGCGGTCAATCCGATCCTGCTGCAGCGTCTGCAGCCGCTGTACGCCGCCGATCCGCACCTGGCCGGCGATTTCGCGCGCGCGCTGCGCGAGCAGGGCATGCAGGTGGACAGCGTCAAGGGTGGGCAATTGCCGCAGGCGATGAGTGCGGCGGCCAGCTTCATGGCCAAGCCCGACGGGCCGCGGATCGGCTTCGTCGAGGATGCCGGCTGGGATACCCACGGCAACCAGGCCGCGGTGCTGCAGCGCAAGCTGGGCGAACTGGATGCGGGGCTGCGCGCGTTCCACGATGGCGCGCAGGCCTGCTGGTCGCGCAGCGTGGTCGCGGTGGTGACCGAGTTCGGCCGCACCGCGGCCGTGAACGGGACCGGCGGGACCGACCATGGCACCGGCGGGGTGGCGTTCCTGGCCGGCGGCGCGGTGCGCGGCGGGCGCATCGCGGGAGACTGGCCCGGCCTGTCGCCGCGGGCCTTGAACGAGGGCCGCGACCTGCGCGCCACCAGCGACCTGCGCAGCCTGTTCCGGCACGTGCTCGGCGCGCATCTGGGCGTGTCCGAGCGCGCGCTGGACACCCAGGTGTTCCCCGGCAGCGCGGGGCTGCCCAGGTTGGAGGGTTTGGTGGCCTAGGACACCACGCGGGCATAGAGCGTGCGGCCTGGGCCGCACGCGAACCGGGCGCCGACGCGAGGTCGGCGCCCGGGGACATCGTCGGCGTGCCGGACTCAGTTCTGCGACGGATTGTTCTCGGCGAAGTACTCGTGGCTGTCGGCGTTCTTCACCGCGCGCGCCGGATCGCTCTTGGCCAGGCTCTTGGCCGCGCTCTGGCCGTACGCGGTGTCCTGCGTGCCGGCGACCACGCTGAAGTGGCTCATTTCGTGGATCAGGGTGCCGGCCTTGGAGTCGGTGCCGGTCAGCGGCGCGCTCCAGAACGCATTGCACACGTAGATCTGGTACGGCTGGTTCGGATACACGTAGGCGTAGGAACTGTCGCTGCAGCCGCAATTGATGGTGATCTGGCCGTTGTTCTGGTCGATCGCCGAATCGATGTTGACGAAGTTGGACGTGGCGGTGCTGTAGCGGCTGGCGTTGTAGGCGCCGAACCAGGTGGTGTAGCGCGCGCCGGTGCTGCCGCCGTTGAGGTAGGTCTTGGCGTTCTGCGAGTAGGTGCGCGCCGCGTTCACCGCGCTGCCGATGGTGCTTATCTGGTTGGTGCTGCACGAGGCGTAGTTGACGCCGTTGACCACCGCCTGCGGGCCGACCATCAGGTCGTTGCGCACCGCATGGCCGCGGCCGCCATCCAGCCATACCGTCAGCGGCGCGCTGGACAGGGTCTGCGGCTCGCCGTCGGCGCGCAGCATGCGCGCGCCATCGGCGAGCGCGGCGCCCTGCAGCGGCGCGTCGAGGCGGATGCTGTAGGTGCCGCTGCGGGTCAGGTCGTAGGCGCGGCTCAGGTCGATCTGCGCCTGCTTCGCTTCGCCCGGCTGCAGCACCACCATGTCCTCGGCGCGCGGCGCGGCGCGCTTGACCAGGCGCCCGACGTAATCCACCGGCTTGCCGTCGCGCTGGACCTGGAACAGGGCGTTGTCGAGATCGCCCAGCGGCAGTTCCCACTTGGGCACGCGTGCGACCTGCGTGCCGGTGTTGCGCACGGTCACCGCTATCTGGCCGCGCTGCTGGCCGTCGGCGTCGGCGACCGGCGTCAGTTCGACCTGCAGCGGCGCGGGCGTGCGCGTGAGTTGCGATTGCGCCGTGGCCGCCGAGATGATGCCGACCAGGCTGAAGCCGATCGCTGCCGAGATCCGGGATGCGTGTTTCATGCAGTCTCTCTCCGTCGAAAGTGGGTGCCCCGTGACAGGGGCCGAAGCAAACTAGCCCGGTGATGCGCGTGTGCGCGTCGCAGGTGCGTTTGTCTTCGATTTCGTCCAGCGAAGCGCGCGCCAGGTCTCAGTATCGGCATCGCGGACAGACATCGCCGCATGTGAGTGTCGCGCTGCAGCGGCCTTGCCGCAGCGGCATGCACTGGATCGAGCGCAGCGTTGCGATAGGCCATGTGGCGATCACGCTCGCACTGTGCGTGTGCGTGCGTGCAGATCGTGCTGGTGGCGGCGTTTGCCGAAGGCGATGAGGACGTCCGGGATCTCCATTCGCCGCAGCCGGCGTCATCGCGATCTGCAGCGGTATGCGCGGCGTCGGAATTTTTGCGGCAACGCGGGTTGCCGTGGCGTGAGATGCGCCTGGTCGCCTGGTGTGGGAGTCAACCGTCATGCATCCGCGACGAGCGGCGTGGCGGACGATCGGACCGCGAAAGCAGTCGGGACTGACGTCCCTCCCACATTGCCTCAGACACTCACCGCAAGCCCCCGTAGCAGCGGCTTCAGCCGCGACAGGCATGACCGATGCCGTCTGTCGCGGCTGAAGCCGCTCCTGCAACAGCGCCTCTGGTCATCACGGGCTGCGCGCGGCCAGCGCCAGCATCCATCCCTGGTTTCGCGGATGCGGTGCATCGCATCTGCGGCTAATGACGCGTGCGGCCCAGCCGCAACGATCGCACGCGTCGAGCGTGGCGATCAGTGCGCGCGATCGACCGCGAGCCGCGCCAGCGCCGCCAGTGCATCGGCGGCAGCGCCATAGCCTTCCAGGCTGTCCTGCATCGCTTGCGCCAGCTCGGCCAGCTTGGCCTTGGCGCCATCCATGCCCAGCAGGGCAGGGTAGGTGGACTTGGCCTGCGCGACGTCCTTGCCGGCGGTCTTGCCGAGCTGTTCGGAGCTGGCTTCGACGTCGAGGATGTCGTCGCGCACCTGGAAGGCCAGGCCCAGCGCGGTGGCGAAGCTGTCCAGCTGCGAAAGCGCATCGGCATCGGCGCCGCCGCCGAGTGCGCCCAGGCGCACGCTGGCGCGGATCAGCGCGCCGGTCTTCAGCGCATGCATGCGTTGCAGGTCCGGCAGCGCCTGCACGCGGCCGGTGGCGTCGATGTCCAATGCCTGCCCGCCGCACATGCCGGCCGCACCGGCGGCCTCGGCCAGGGTCTGCAGCCATTGCACGCGCAGCGTCGCCGCCGCGTCCTCGGCATTGGCCAGCAACGCGAACGCCAGGCTCTGCAGCGCGTCGCCGGCGAGGATCGCGGTGGCTTCGTCGAAGGCGATGTGCACGGTCGGCTGGCCGCGGCGCAGGGCATCGTCGTCCATCGCCGGCAGGTCGTCGTGGACCAGCGAATAGGCGTGGATCAGTTCCACCGCCAGCGCCGGTGCATCCAGGCGCGCGGCGTCGGCGCCGAACAGCGCGCCGCTGGCGTAGACCAGCAGCGGGCGCATGCGCTTGCCGCCGCCGAGGGTGGCGTGACGCATCGCCGCGTGCAGGCGCTGCGGCGCCAGCGTGGCTGCCGGCAACTGCGCCTGCAGCCCGGCTTCCACTCGCTCGCGCCAGTGCGCGAACGCCGCCTCAGCCGCCATGGGGCGGCACGGGGTCGAAGGGTTCGGCGCTGTCGGGCTGTTCGGGATCGCTGAGCAGGCGCACGCGCAATTCGGCCTGCTCCAGCGCCTGCTGGCATTGCCGGTACAGGCCCACGCCGCGCTCGTAGGCGCTGAGCGACTGCTCCAGGCTCAGGTCGCCGGCTTCCATCTTCTCCACCAGCACTTCCAGCTCCTCGAGCGACTGCTCGAAGCGCGCGACCGGGGAGGCATCGTCTTGGGACTTCTTGGGCATGGCGAAAGTGTGCGCGGCGGCGGCGGCAGGGTCAATGCGAGGCGGGCGCCGGCGCCGGCAGCGCATCCAGCTCAAGGCGTGCAGCGTGCGCCTGCAGCCAATCGTGCAACGGCGCGGCCAGCAGGTCCGGTCCGGCGGCCAGCAGTTGCGTGGCGTCGAACAGCAGTGGCAGTCGCATGCGCTGCCAGGGTGGCAAGGCCTGCGTCTGCAGCAGGTGCTTCAGTGCCTGCGACTGCGTCCGCCCTGGCAGAAGCAGACGTTCGCCGCCGCGGCGTGCGCGCACCAGCAGCGGCGTATCGAAGGCCAGCGCGGTGTCGGCGCGCAGGTGCAGGCAGCGGCCATCGGGCAACGCCAGCGGCGCGCGGCCGTCCCACTGCG
>NZ_AQOJ01000587.1:0-898 GCF_000364685.1 Xanthomonas sp. SHU 166 | reverse complement strand
TGGGACATGTCACGGCTCCTGCATCGACCAAGTCGTTTCAATCCACGCGCCCGTGAGGGCGCGACAGCCCTCAGCATAACTGCCGGCCGGGACTAAGGAAAAAGTGCCGATTTCGCGAAACGGGCGTGCGGCGACGTGCAGGGGGCGGGGCTGCCTTGCCAGGTTTCACGCTGCCCAGGCATTTCGCTTTTTCGATCAAGTGCTTATCAGGATTCGCGAACCGGCCGGTAAAACCCTGGGCGCTTCCGGTTCGCGCCGACGGCGCACATCCTTGCTCCGCCATCCGAACCCGGTGTGCCGATCAGCGCCAGGCGCTCAGTCGCTGACGGCGCGCCCGTCGTTGGGCGGCAGCACCTAGGGCACGTGCGTGTCGTATTGGTGCAGCACTTCCGCGAAACCATGGCGCGGTTGCCAGCCCAGTGCGTCCAGCGCCCGTTGCGGCGAATAGACGCGATCGATCCGTTCCGGCAGTGCCCAGCCGCGTTGCGCGAACGCCGCCACCAGCGTCGGCGCGCGGCGGTGCAGGATCGCCGGTGCTGCGGTGTGCAGTTCGGCGCAATCTTCGCGCAGGAACGGGGTGGCGCCGGAAATCACGAACGTCGCGCTTGCCGGCCCGGCATGCCGCAATGCCGCCGCATGGGCCTCGGCGACGTCGCGCGCGTCGATGCCGCGATGCAGGCGGAATGCCGCCATCACGTTGACCGGTTCCGGGAAGCAGCGCGACATGCGCAGGATGCGCACGCTCGGACCGCCCTGGTCGGCCGCTTCGCGCAGCAGCGCCTCGGCCTCCAGCTTGGTGTGGTGGTAGATGGTCTGCGGCTGCGGCGCCAGCGTCTCGTCGACCCAGCCGGCGCTGCCGTCGGGAGTGGCTGCGTCGCCATACAGCGCGGTGGTGCTG
>NZ_AQOJ01000586.1:0-3261 GCF_000364685.1 Xanthomonas sp. SHU 166 | reverse complement strand
GCACGCCGGCCGCCGCCGCGGCGTCCAGGACGCGGCGCGTGCCGTCGACGTTGACCTGGCGGAAGCGCGCCGCCGGCACATGCGCGACGTGCGGGGCATGCAGCGCGGCGGTGTGGATCACGGCGTCCGCGCCCTGCAGTGCGCGCGCCAGCAGTGCGGCATCGTCGAGGTCGCCGACCCAGTCGGTTGTGGAGCAGGGCGTCCGGTCGAAGCCGCTGACGTGGTGCTCGCGCGCGAGCCGGATATGGATCGCGCGGCCGACCCGGCCGGCACTGCCGGTGACCACGATCTTCAATGGGGACGGTGTGGACATGGGCATCGGCGATGCACTCGAAGGCGCGCTGGGCGGCACAGGCGCTATGGGGGGGCGCCTGCGGTCGGCGTGGGCTCACTCCGGATCGTAGTCCAGGTTGGAGGCCAGCCAGCGTTCGGCCTGTTGCAGCGAGACACCCTTGCGCCGGGCGTAGTCGGCGAGCTGGTCCTTGCCCAGCCGGCCGACCACGAAGTACTGGCTCTGCGGGTGGCTGAAGTAGTAGCCGGACACCGCGGCGGTCGGCAGCATCGCGAAGCTCTCGGTCAGCGACATGCCGGCATTGCGACCGGCATCGAGCAGGGCGAACAGGGTCTGCTTCTCGCTGTGGTCTGGGCAGGCCGGATAGCCGGGCGCGGGACGGATGCCGCGATAGCGCTCGGCGATCAGCGCCTCGTTTTCCAGCGCCTCGTCGTCGGCGTAACCCCAGAACTCGGTGCGCACGCGCTGGTGCAGGCGTTCGGCCAGCGCCTCGGCCAGGCGGTCGGCCAGGGCCTTGAGCAGGATCGCGTTGTAGTCGTCGTGCGCCGCCTCGAAGCGCGCCACGTGCGGTTCGATGCCGATGCCGGCGGTCACCGCGAACGCACCGATCCAGTCCTGCTTGCCGCTGTCGCGCGGGGCGATGAAGTCGGCCAGGCAGAAGTCCGGGCGCTCGGCGGGCTTGTCGACCTGTTGTCGCAAAAAGTGCAGGGAATGGGGAATGGAGAATCGGGAATGGTCGAGCGGCGCGGTCCCGCCTGACGATTCCCCATTCCTGTCTCCCGATTCCCGGTCCGTCAGGACGACAACATCGTCGCCCACCGACTGCGCCGGCCACAGCCCGAACACGGCCTTGGCGGTCAGCCATTTCTCCGCGACGATCCGCTGCAGCATCGCCCGTGCGTCCTGGTACAACTCGCTGGCCTGCTGGCCGACGATCTCGTCGGTGAGGATCGCCGGGAACTTGCCGGCCAGTTCCCAGGCCTGGAAGAACGGGGTCCAGTCGATCAGCGGGACCAGGTCGTCCAGCGGGTAGTCGTCGAACACGTGCAGGCCGGGTTGCCTGGGCGCCGGTGGGGTGTAGGCGTCCCAGCCGCCGTCGAAGCGCTGCCCGCGCGCGTGCGCGAGCGAGACCAGGCGCTTGGCGTCGCCGCGGTTCTTGTGGCGCTGGCGGATCTCGGCGTAGTCGGCGTCGTTGGCGGCCACGAAGGCCGCGCGCAGTTCGCGCGAGATCAGCGACTGCGCCACGCCCACCGCGCGCGAGGCGTCCTTCACCCACACCGTCGGCGCCGCGTAATGCGGGTCGATCTTCAGCGCGGTGTGCGCGCGCGAGGTGGTGGCGCCGCCGATCAGCAGCGGCATCGAGAAGCCCTGCCGCTGCATCTCGCGGGCGACGTGGGTCATCTCTTCCAGCGACGGGGTGATCAGCCCGGACAGGCCGATGATGTCGGCGTTCTCGGCGCGGGCGCGGTCGAGGATGGTCTGGGTCGGCACCATCACCCCCAGGTCGATCACGTCGAAGTTGTTGCAGGCCAGGACCACGCCGACGATGTTCTTGCCGATGTCGTGCACGTCGCCCTTGACCGTGGCCATGACGATCTTGCCGTTGGACTTGCCGGTGTCGCCGCTGCGCAGCTTTTCCGCCTCGATGTAGGGCAGCAGGTAGGCGACCGCCTTCTTCATCACCCGCGCCGACTTCACCACCTGCGGCAGGAACATCTTGCCAGCGCCGAACAGGTCGCCGACCACGTTCATGCCGTCCATCAGCGGGCCTTCGATCACGTCCAGCGGCCGCGCGGCCTGCTGCCGCGCCTCTTCGGTATCGACCTCGACGAACTCGTCGATGCCATGCACCAGCGCATGGCTCAACCGCTCGCGCACCGTCTTCTCACGCCACGCCAGCTTCTCCCGATTCCCGATTCCCGCATCCCGATTCCCCGCTTTCTTGTAGCGCTCGGCGATCTCCAGCAGGCGTTCGGTGGCGTCGCGGCGGCGGTTGAGGATCACGTCCTCCACGCGCTCGCGCAGCTCCGGGTCCAGTTCGTCGTAGATCGGCATGCCGCCGGCGTTGACGATGCCCATGTCCATGCCCGCGGCGATGGCGTGGTACAGGAATACCGAATGGATCGCCTGGCGCACGGTCTCGTTGCCGCGGAACGAGAACGACACGTTGGACACGCCGCCGGAGACATGGCAATGCGGCAGGGTGCGCTTGATCTCGCGGGTCGCTTCGATGAAGTCGACTGCGTAGTTGTCGTGCTCCTCGATGCCGGTGGCCACGGCGAAGATGTTCGGATCGAAGATGATGTCTTCCGGCGGGAACCCGACCTGCTCGGTGAGGATGCGGTAGGCGCGGGTGCAGATCTCCACCTTGCGCGCGCAGGTGTCGGCCTGGCCGACCTCGTCGAAGGCCATCACCACCGCCGCGGCGCCGTAGCGCAGCACCTTGCGCGCGTGCTCGACGAACGGCGCCTCGCCTTCCTTGAGCGAGATCGAGTTGACCACGCTCTTGCCCTGCAGGCACTTCAGCCCGGCCTCGATCACGCTCCACTTGGAGGAGTCGACCATCACCGGGATGCGTGCGATGTCCGGCTCGGACATGATCAGGTTGAGAAAGCGCACCATCGCCTTCTCCGAGTCGATCAGCCCCTCGTCCATGTTGACGTCGAGGATCTGCGCGCCGTTGGCGACCTGCTGGCGCGCCACCTCCACCGCCTCCTCGTAGCGCTCTTCCTTGATCAGCTTGCGGAACTGCGCGCTGCCGGTGACGTTGGTGCGCTCGCCGACATTGACGAACAGCAGGTCCGGGGTCAGCAGCAACGGCTCCAGGCCGGACAGGCGGGTGTGGCGGGCGGAGGACATGGTCAGCTTTCCGAAAACGGGGAGGTGCCGGCGCACGCGCAGGCGGCAGCGTGCCCGCGCAGGACTGCGCGGGCGGGGGCGGCGGGCGTGCGCGCGGCGGACATCAGGCG
>NZ_AQOJ01000585.1:0-4163 GCF_000364685.1 Xanthomonas sp. SHU 166 | reverse complement strand
CCCCCCCCCCCCGCCGCTGCGCGACCCGTGGCTGGTGCCGTTCCGCAGCGGGCGCAGGTTGCAGGCCTGGAACAAAAACGTGGTGGCGCTGGGCCTGGCCAGCGGCTTCATCGAGCCGCTGGAATCGACCAGCATCCACCTGACCATCAGCGCGGTGGTGCGCTTGATCCAGTTGTTTCCTCACGACGGCATCAGCCCGGCGCTGGTGGAGCTGTACAACACGGTCAGCCGCCAGGAGATGGAGCACGTGCGCGACTTCATCATCCTGCACTACCACGCCACCCAGCGCGACGAGCCGATGTGGAAGGCGTGCCGCGAGATGGCGCTGCCCGAGTCGCTGGCGATCCGGCTGCGCGCCTGGCGCGAGCGGGCGCACGCCTGGCAGGACCCGGGCGAACTGTTCCGCGTGGACTCCTGGACCAGCGTGTTGCTGGGGCAGGGCATCCAGCCGGGACCGCCGCATCCGCTGGCCGCCGCCATCGGCGATGCCGACCTGCGCACGCTGCTGACGCGGATCCGGCAGCCGCTGCAGCAGGCCAGCGCGGCGATGCCGTCGCAGGCGGAGTTCATCGAACGCTACTGCAAGGCGACCCCGGACGTCTGGCAGCGGAGCGTATCCCTGGCGTAACGGCACACACGCTGTCGTCCAAAAATGATAGCGCTAACGAAAAGGCGGTACGACGTGGAAGAAAGGGAACTGGTAGCCGGAATCGATGCGGGAACGCAGAGCCTGAAGGTCGTGGTCTACGACCCGGTCGGGCGCAGCGTCGTGGCCAGCAGCAGTGCGCCGCTGGATCTGGATGCCGCCGCCGATGGCAGCCGTGAACAAAACCCGGCCGACTGGGTCGGGGCCCTGCAGGTCTGCTTCCAGGCCATCGATCCGTCCCTGCGCTCGCGCCTCGGCGCGTTGGCGGTGTCGGGCCAGCAGCATGGCTTCGTCCCGGTCGATGCGGCAGGCGAGGTGCTGGCACCGGCCAAGCTGTGGTGCGACACCAGCACCGCGGCCGAGTGCGCGCAGATCATGGACGCAGTCGGCGGCGCGGCGCGCACCATCGCACTGGCGGGCAATCCGATCCTCACCGGCTACACCGCCTCCAAGCTGCCCTGGACCAAGACGCATCGACCCGACGCCTATGCACGGCTCGCCACCATTCTGCTGCCGCACGACTACCTCAACTTCGTGCTGACCGGCCAGCGCTTCTGCGAATACGGCGATGCGTCGGGCACGGGCTGGCTGGACGTGCGCACGCGCACCTGGTCGACCGAGCTGCTGCGTGCCACCGATCCGCAGCGCGACCTGGCGGACTGCCTGCCGCGCTTCGCCGCGCCGGATGCCTTGTTCGACATCGCCCCGGCCGCGGCCAGGCTGTTCGGCCTGCCGACGACGCTGAAGGTCGCCGTCGGCGGCGGCGACAACATGATGGCGGCCATCGGCACCGGTTGCGTCGTGCCCGGTCGCCTGGCGATGAGCCTGGGCACCTCGGGCACCCTGTTCGCCTACTCCGACACGCCGGTGGTCGATCCGGACGGTGCGTGGGCCGCGTTCTGCTCGTCGACCGGCGGCTGGCTGCCGCTGATCTGCACGATGAACTGCACCGTGGCGACCGAACAGGTCGCCGCCGCATTCGGCTTCAGCACCCGCGACGGCGATGCGCATCTGCACGCCACCGCGCCCGGTGCCGACGGCCTGGTGATGCTGCCGTTCCTCAATGGCGAGCGCACGCCGGACCTGCCGTTGGGCAAGGGCCTGCTGGCGGGCCTGGACACGGCCAACATGACCCCGGCCCACCTCTATCGCGCGGCGATGGAAGGGGCGACCTACAGCCTGAAGTACGGCTTCGACGCCTTCGTGCGTGCCGGCATGCACTTCGAGCGCATCGTGCTGACCGGCGGCGGCAGCAACAGCGGCGCGTGGCGGCAACTGGTGGCCGATGTGTTCGGCCTGCCGGTGGACGTGCCCGCGCAGCCGGAAGGCGCGGCGTTCGGTGCGGCCTTGCAGGCGCTGTGGGCCATCGGCCTGGCACGCGGCGATGCCGCCTCGATCGCCGATATCGCGCAGCGGCACGTGGCGGTGGATCCGCAACGGTCCGCCCGCCCGGATCCGGCGCGCACCCAGGCCTATGCCGCGGCCTATGCGCGCTTTCTGCGCCACCTCGACACCTGCCTGCCGCTGTTCCGCGGCTGATTGCCCGTTTCGCACGCCCTCCCACCACGACAGGAACCCGCACCATGCACACCCAGCCTTTCATCGGCGCCAAGGAATACTTCCCCGGCATCGGCCGCATCCCCTTCGAAGGCCGCGGCTCGGACAACCCGCTGGCCTTCAAGGTCTACGACGCGAACAAGGTCGTCGGCGGCAAGACCATGCAGGATCACCTGCGCTTTGCAGTCTGCTACTGGCACACCTTCTGCAACGCAGGGCAGGATCCGTTCGGCCCGGGCACGCGCCATTTCCCGTGGGAGGTCGGCGCGCCGATGGCCAGCGCCGAGGCGAAAGTGGATGCGGCGTTCGAGTTCTTCACCAAGCTCGGCGTGCCGTACTGGTGCTTCCACGACATCGACCTGGCGCCGGACGCCGACGATGCCGGGCAGTACGAGAAGAACCTCAAGCACATGGTGGGCCTGGCCAAGGCGCGCCAGGACGCGACCGGCATGAAGCTGCTGTGGGGCACGGCCAATCTGTTCTCGCATCCGCGCTACATGAACGGCGCCGCGACCAATCCCGATTTCGCCGTGGTGGCGCGCGCCGCGGTGCAGGTGAAGGCGGCGCTGGAGGCGACGGTGGAACTGGGCGGCGAACACTACGTGTTCTGGGGCGGCCGCGAAGGCTACGCCTCGCTGGTCAACACGCAGATGAAGCGCGAACTCGAGCACTTCGCGCGCTTCCTCAGCATGGCGCGCGACTACGGCCGCAGCATTGGCCTGAAGGGCAACTTCCTGATCGAGCCCAAGCCGATGGAGCCGATGAAGCACCAGTACGACTTCGACAGCGCGACGGTGGCGGGCTTCCTGAAGGCGCATGGCCTGGACAAGGATTTCAAGCTCAACATCGAGGCCAACCACGCCACGCTGTCCGGCCACACCTTCGAACACGACCTGCAGGTGGCCTCCGACCACGGCCTGCTGGGCAGCATCGATGCCAACCGCGGCAATGCGCAGAACGGCTGGGATACCGACCAGTTCCCCACCGATCTGTACGACACCGTCGGCGCCATGCTGGTGGTGCTGCGCCAGGGCGGCCTGGAAGGCGGCCTGAACTTCGACGCCAAGGTGCGCCGCGAATCGACCGAGCTGGACGATCTGTTCATTGCCCACATCGGCGGCATGGACGCCTTCGCCCGCGGGCTGGAAGTCGCCCATGCGTTGCTCAACGATTCGCCGTGGGAGCGCTGGCGCCAGGAGCGCTATGCCAGCTTCGACAGCGGCGCCGGCGAGCAGTTCGCGCGCGGTGCGCTCGGCCTCGCCGAGCTGGCCGCACTGGGCGCGAAGGGCGGCGAGCCGCGGCAGATCAGCGGCCGCCAGGAGCGCTACGAGAACCTGATCAACCAGTACCTGCTGCGCTGAGCGCAGCGGCAAGGAGCAGCGCCGTGACCGACACCGATTCCACCCGCCACAGCGGCGCGTTGCTGGCCGCGCTGCTGCTGGCGCTCGCCGTGTGCAAGGGCGACGTCCAGGCCGCGGCGCCCGCTCGCGCGGAGGCCAGCCCCTGGCCCAGCGTGCGCTGGCCGCTGCCCGAGGATCCCGCGCTGGAACAGCGCCTCACCGCGCTGATCGCCACCATGACGGTGGAGGAGAAGGTCGGCCAACTCGTGCAGGGCGATATCGGCAGCCTCACCCCGGAGGACGTGCGCACCTATCGGTTGGGGTCGATCCTGGCCGGCGGCAATTCCGATCCCGGCGGCCGCTACGATGCCGCACCGGCCGAATGGCTGGCGCTGGCCGATGCGTTCTATGCGGCGTCGATGGACACGTCGCACGGCGGCAAGGCGATTCCGGTGCTGTTCGGCATCGATGCGGTGCACGGGCAGAGCAACATCGTCGGCGCCACCCTGTTCCCGCACAACATCGGCCTGGGCGCGACCCGCAATCCGGCGCTGCTGCGCCGGATCGGCGAAATCACCGCGCTGGAAACGCGCGCCACCGGCATGGAGTGGACCTTTGCG
>NZ_AQOJ01000584.1:0-10610 GCF_000364685.1 Xanthomonas sp. SHU 166 | reverse complement strand
CGACCGTGGCGGTGCCGCAGGACGACCGCTGGGGGCGTACCTACGAGGGCTATTCCGAGTCGCCGGACGTGGTGGCCAGCTACGCCGGTGCGATGGTCGAGGGGCTGCAGGGCAAGGTGGGCACGCCCGCCTTCCTCGATGGTCGCCATGTGATCGCCTCGGTCAAGCATTTCCTGGGCGATGGCGGCACCACCGACGGCCGCGACCAGGGCGACACCAAAATCGGCGAAGCCGAGCTGGTGCGCATCCACGCCGCCGGCTATCCCCCGGCGATCGCCGCGGGCGCGCAGACCGCGATGGCCTCGTTCAACAGCGTCAACGGCGAAAAGATGCACGGCCACAAGGCCTACCTGACCGATGCGCTGAAGGGGCGCATGCACTTCGGCGGCTTCGTGGTCGGCGACTGGAACGGCCACGGACAGGTCAAGGGTTGCACGCCGACCGATTGCCCGGCCACCATCAACGCCGGCCTGGACATGGCCATGGCCTCGGACAGTTGGAAGGGCTTCTACACCACCACGCTGGCGGCGGCGAAGAACGGCACCATCTCGCAACGGCGCCTGGACGATGCGGTGCGCCGGATCCTGCGGGTCAAGATGCGGCTGGGCCTGTTCGAGGCGGGCAAGCCGTCGGCGCGCGCGGTCGGTGGGCAGTTCGCGCTGATCGGCGCGCCGGCGCATCGCGCGGTGGCGCGGCAGGCGGTGCGCGAGTCGCTGGTGCTGCTGAAGAACCAGGGCGGCGTGCTGCCGCTGTCGCCGACGCAGCGCATCCTGGTGGCCGGCGACGGCGCCAACGACGTCGGCAAGCAGGCGGGCGGCTGGACGCTGAACTGGCAGGGCACCGGCACCACCCGCAAGGATTTCCCGAATGCGGACACCATCTACGAGGGTTTCGCGCAGCAGGCCAAGGCCGCGGGCGGCGAGGCCGTGCTTTCGATCGACGGCACGTACGCCACCAAGCCGGACGTCGCGGTGGTGGTGTTCGGCGAGAACCCCTATGCGGAGTTCCAGGGCGATCGGCCGACCCTGGCCTACAAGCCGGGCGACGACACCGACCTGGCGCTGATCAAGCGGCTCAAGGCCGACGGCATGCCCGTGGTCGCGGTGTTCCTCAGCGGGCGCCCGCTGTGGGTCAACCGCGAACTCAACGCGGCCGATGCCTTCGTGGCGGCGTGGCTGCCCGGCTCGGAAGGCGCGGGTATCGCCGACGTGTTGCTGCGCACTGCGCAGGGCGGCGTGCAGCACGACTTCAAGGGCACGCTGAGCTTCAGTTGGCCGCGCACGGCCACGCAATACGCCAACAACGTGGGGCAACAGGGCTACGACCCGCTGTTCGCCTTCGGCTACGGCCTGCGCTATGCCGACAATGGCAACCTGGCCAGGTTGCCGGAAGTCTCCGGCCTCACCGGCAACGAAGCTGCGGCCGGCGTGTTCTTCGCCCGCGGCGCGGCCGGCCCGGGCATGGCCTTGCGCCTGGAAGGGGCCAATGGACAGGGCGTGACCGTCACCCGCGTGCCGGAGTCGCTTGAGGGCGCGCTGCTCAAGGTCACCGGCGTGGACCACCTGGCGCAGGAGGATGGCCGCCGCCTCGCCTGGTCGGGCGGGCGTGAGGCGGTGGTCGCGCTGCAGTCGCATACGCCGCTGGACCTGCAGCGCGAGAGCAACGGCGACTTGATGCTGGTGACCACGCTGCGCGTGGACGCCGCCCCGCAGGGCGAGGCGTGGCTGGCGGTCGGCTGCGGCAGCGGCTGCGCCGCGCGGGTGGCGATCGGGCCGACGCTGACCGCCCTGCCGGTCGGCCAGTGGAAGCGCGTGGGCGTGCCGCTCAAGTGCCTGGCGGCGGCCGGCGCGGATCTGAGCAAGCTGGATCGTCCGTGGGCATTGACCACGGCGGGCGCGATGACGCTGTCGGTGTCGCGGGTCGCGCTCGGCGCATTGAACGAAGCGGAGAGCACTGTCGCATGCCCGAGCGCGTGAGCCTGCGTCCTGCGTCAGCGCCCCTTGGGTGGGCCGGCGACCGAACCGCGCAGCACCAGCCGGTGCGGGACCACGTGGTCGCTGGACATGCGTGTGTCGTCGCGCTTGCGGCGGATGCTGCGCAGCAGGATGTCGATGGCGGCATCGGCCATCGAGGCGATCGGTTGGTGGATGGTGGTGAGTTCCGGCCACACGGTGGTGGCGGCCGAGGTGTCGTCGAAGCCGACCACCGACAGATCGCGCGGCACTTCCAGGCCGCGCCGGTGCGCCACGGAGATCGCCGCCGCGCCCATGTCGTCGTTGCTGGCGAAGATCGCGGTCGGCGGCCGCCGCTGCGACAGCAGCTTCTCGGCGGCGGCCAACCCCGAGCGGTAGGTGTAGTCGCCCTGCTGGACCAGGCCGGGTTCGACCTTCAGCCCGGCCTCCTGCAGCGCGGTCACGAAGCCCTCGTAGCGCCGCGCACTGGCGCTGAGGTCCTGGCGCCCGCGGATGAAGCCGATGCGCCGGTGGCCGTGCTGGATCAGGTGTTCGGCCATCTCCTTGCCGGCATGGAAGTCGTCGATGCGCACGCAGGAGATCGCGTCGCTGAGGCGCCCGGCGGCGATCGCGATCACCGGGATGCCGGCCTTCACCAGTTCGCTCACCGCCGCCTGCGATTCGCACAACGGCGGCGGCAGGATCACGCCATCCACGCGCCCGCCCAGGGCACGCGCGGCCTTGCGCTCGGCATCGGGGTCCAGGTCTTCCCAGTAGTGGATGACCAACTGGATGGCGGCGTTGGAGGCGACGCGCAGCAGGCCGACCAGCAGCTCGCGCAGGTAGGCGCCGCTGGGATTGGTGTAGATCAGGGCGATGCGGGTGTGCTGCGCGGCGGCCAGCGAACTGGCCGCCAGGTTGGGCGTGTAGCCCAGTTCGCGCACCGCGCGCATCACGCGCTCGCGGGTGGCATCGCGCACCTTGCCCTGGTTGATCGCGCGCGACACGGTCATCGGCGAAACCCCGGCCAAGGCCGCCACCTCGTCGATCGTCACCCCGCTGGTCTTGCGGCGGACCGCTTTCTTCGGCTTGTCCAAAACGCGTTCCCTTTGTTGTTCCTGACGCTGCCGCGCCGCGGGTACGCCGTCAGCTTACAAGGTTTGCTGGCGGCGCTTGGGTGCCGTCCGCATGTCATGCGGTGTCAGTGGATGGCATGCGCTGCCATGGTGCTGATGGTCTGCGCGGGCAGCCTGCGCGCGGAGGACGGCGCAGCGCTGTGGCTGCGTTACCTGCCCTCGCAAGGCGCCGCACGTGCGGATGGCGACACGCGCCTGGACGAGGTGGTGGCGCCGGCGCGGACGCCGACGCAGCGGGTGGCGCGCGACGAGCTGGTGCGTGGCCTCACCGGCCTGCTGGGGCGCACGCCGGCGATGCAGGCCGCGGCGACCGGCGATCACGCGGTCGTGCTGGGCACGCCGCAGTCGTCGCCAGCGCTTGCGCCGTTCCGCGGGGAGATCGCGTCGCTGGGCGAGGAGGGCTACCTGCTCAAGCGCACCCGCATCGACGGGCACGCCGTGCTGCTGGTGGCGGCACGCCGGGACATCGGTGTGCTGTATGGCGTGTTCCATCTGCTGCGCCTGCTGCAGACCGGCGCGTCGCTCGAAGCGCTCGATGTGCGCGAGTCGCCACGGATCCGGCTGCGCGTGCTCGACCATTGGGACGACCTGGACGGCCACGTCGAGCGCGGCTATGCGGGCCGCTCGCTGTGGGACTGGCAGAGCCTGCCGGAATGGCGCGACCCGCGATACACCGACTACGCGCGCGCCAATGCCTCGATCGGCATCAACGGCACCGTGCTCAACAACGTCAATGCCAATGCGCAGAGCCTGGCGCCGGCCTACCTCGACAAGGCGGCGGCGCTGGCGGACGTGTTCCGGCCCTACGGCATCCGCATCTACCTGAGCGCACGCTTCAGCGCGCCCATCGAACTGGGGGGATTGAACACCGCCGATCCGCGCGACCCGGCCGTGCAGCGCTGGTGGCGCGACAAGGCCGACGAGATCTATGCGCGCATTCCGGATTTCGGCGGCTTCCTGGTCAAGGCCAATTCCGAGGGACAGCCCGGCCCGCAGGACTATGGCCGTTCGCACGCCGACGGCGCCAACCTGCTGGCCGATGCGCTGGCGCCGCACGGCGGCGTGGTGATGTGGCGGGCCTTCGTCTACGCCCACGACGTGCCGGTGGACCGCGCGATGCAGGCGTACACCGAGTTCGTCGGCCTCGACGGTGCCTTCCGCCCGAACGTGATCGTGCAGGTCAAGAACGGGCCCATCGATTTCCAGCCGCGCGAGCCCTTCCATCCGCTGTTCGGCGCGATGCCGCGCACGCCGCTGATGCTGGAGGTGCAGATCACCAAGGAGTATCTGGGCTTCGCCACGCACCTGGTGTACCTGGGGCCGCTGTACGAGGACGTGCTGCAATCCGACACCCATGCCCGCGGCGCGGGATCCACGGTGGCGGACGTGGTGGATGGCACATTGGAAGGCCACGCCCTGACCGGCATCGCCGGCGTCGCCAACATCGGCAACGACCGCACCTGGAGCGGCTCGCACTTCGACCAGGCCAACTGGTACGCCTTCGGCCGCCTGGCCTGGAATCCGCACCAATCCGCCCGCGCCATCGCCTTGGACTGGGCGGCGATGACGTTCTCGCCGACACCGGAGGTGGTGCAGCCGATCGTCGGGATGATGATGAGCTCGCGCGAGGCCGCGGTGAACTACATGACCCCATTGGGCCTGCACCACCTGATGGCGCGCGGCCACCACTACGGCCCCGGCCCCTGGGTGGACGGCGGCCCGCGCGCGGACTGGACCGCGGTGTACTACCACCGCGCCGACCGCAATGGCATCGGCTTCGACCGCACTACGCATGGCAGCAATGCGGTGAGCCAGTACGCGCCGGACGTGGCGGCCGTGTATGGCGACCCGGCGCGGGTGCCCGAGTCGCTGCTGCTATGGTTCCACCACGTGCCGTGGGACCACCGCATGGCCTCCGGACGGCCGTTGTGGGACGAACTGGTCGGCCGCTATACGCAAGGCGTGCGTCAGGTGCAGGCCATGCAGGCCACCTGGGATGGACTGCGCGGCAAGGTGGACGCCGAGCGGCACGCGCAGGTGGCGGCGTTCCTGCGCATCCAGCTGCGCGAAGCGCAGTGGTGGCGCGATGCCAGCGTGGCGTACTTCCAGTCGGTGAGCGGGCGGCCGTTGCCCGCGGGCGAAGCCGCGCCACCGCATCCGCTGGCCTGGTACCAGGCCCTGCAGTTTCCCTCCGCACCGGGAGATGGACGATGAAGCCGACCACGTGGACGGGCTGGTTGCTGGCGGCGGCCTTGGCGTGCAGCGCCACGCCCTGCGTGGCGCAGGACGCGGCGCCGCCGCTGTTGCATGCGCTGTTCCAGGATCACGCCGTGCTGCAGCGCGACCGGCCGACGCCGGTGTGGGGGAACGCCGCGCCGGGTGCCACGGTGTCGGTGACCTTCGCCCGGCAGTCGGTCAGCGCACGTGCCGATGCCGGCGG
This sequence comes from Xanthomonas sp. SHU 166, assembly GCF_000364685.1. Lineage (NCBI taxonomy): Bacteria > Pseudomonadati > Pseudomonadota > Gammaproteobacteria > Lysobacterales > Lysobacteraceae > Xanthomonas > Xanthomonas sp. SHU 166. The sequence continues at coordinate 5,082 of NZ_AQOJ01000584.1, read as the reverse complement.
CCACTGGCGTGCCACGCTGAAGCCGGTCGCCGCGGGCGGTCCTTACGACATGACAGTGCGCGCGGGACAGGCGCGCCAGGTCGTGCGCGATGTGCTGGTCGGCGATGTGTGGCTGTGTTCCGGCCAGTCGAACATGGAGCTGCCGGTGTGGCGCGCGCTGGATGCGAGCCGCGAACTGGCCGCCGCTGCCCAGCCCAACATCCGTCTGTTCACCGTGCCCAAGGCCGCGGCGGTCGCGCCGCAAGATGCGTTCCCGAGCGCGGTCGCATGGCAACCCGCGGCGCCGGACACGGTGCGGGAGTTTTCGGCCGCGTGCTTCTACTTCGCGCGCGAACTGCAGAAGACGGTCAAGGTGCCGATGGGGCTGGTCCAGGCGGCCTGGGGCGGTGCGCGGATCGAGGCCTGGACCAGCGCCGACGCCCTGCGTGCGCAGGGTGGCATGGATGAGGCGCTGGACGTACTGGCGCTGTCTGCCACCGACCCTATCGCGGCGAGCGCGCGCTGGGGCCGGCACTGGCAGCAGTGGTGGACCACACGCGCCGGCGCCAGGCCGGGCGATATGCCATGGCAACCGGATGCTGACAGCACGGGGTGGCAGGACGCGCCGGAGGCGCTCGGCGCGTGGGAGCGCTGGGGCGTGCCGGCGCTGGCCGACTACAACGGCATGGTCTGGTATCGCACGCAGGTCACCCTCACCGCCGCGCAGGCGGCGCAGGGCGCACGGCTGGTGCTGGGGCCGGTCGACGAAACCGACGTGACCTGGGTGAATGGCGTGGCCGTGGGCAGCCAGAACGCGCCGAGCGATCCACGCCGGTATGCGCTTGCGCCCGGCCTGTTGAAGGCCGGCACCAACACGGTGGTCGTCAACGTGCTGGATACCTACGGCGAAGGCGGACTGGCAGGCCCCGCCACTGCGCATGCCGTGGAATTGGCCGACGGCACGCGCATCGTCCTGGATCGGCATTGGCAGTACCGCATTGCGCCCGATCCGCAGTCACCGCCGCTGGCGCCGTGGCATGCCGCCTCCGGCATGTCGACGCTGTACAACGGCATGATCGCGCCGCTGGGACGTTACGGGCTGCGCGGCATGCTGTGGTACCAGGGCGAATCCAACACCGGCGAGGGCGCCGTCTACGCGACCCGGCTGCGCCATCTGCGCGACGACTGGCGCACGCAGTTCGGCGCGGCGACGCCATTGCTGGTGGTGCAACTGGCCGGCTACGGTCGCCCGCCCCAGGCACCGACGGAGAGCGGCTGGGCGCAGGTGCGCGAGGCGCAGCGCCGCGTCGCGGCCGAAGACCCGCACAGCGGGCTTGCAGTGGCCATCGACATCGGCGATGCCTACGACATCCATCCGCCCAACAAGCAGGAACTGGGGCGGCGCCTGGCGCGGGTGGCGCGCCACGTGGTCTACGGCGAGCGCGCGCTGGCGCCGTCCGGCCCGAGGCCACGCACGGCAGCGCGCACGCAGGGCGCCGTGCGCATCGTGTTCGACGACGTCGACGGCCGCCTGGTCACGACCGGGGCGAGCGGCCCCATCGGCTTCGAACTCTGCGATGCCCAGGCGCAGCGCTGTACCTATGCCGACGCGGCGCTGGACGGGCGCACCGTCGTCCTGCGCAGTCCCCAGGTAGCCGCCGCCGCACGCGTGCGCTACTGCTGGGCCGATGGCCCGGTCTGCACGCTGCGCGACCGTTCCGGTGCGCCGGCAGGACCGTTCGAACTCGCACTGTCCGAAGGAGTTCACTGATGCGCCCGTTGCTCGCCACGGCCGTCCTGCTGTTGTCCGCTGCGCTGCAGCCGCTGTGGGCCGCGCCCGCACCGCCGGTCTATTTCGACTGGTTCGACTACGCCGGGCGCGACGCAGCCTTCGATTCGCCGCTGCCGGCCGGGCATTACCGCAATCCGATCCTGGCCGGCTTCCACGCCGACCCCAGCATCGTGCGCGCGAACGGGCGGTTCTATCTGGTCAATTCCAGCTTCACATACTTCCCGGGCATTCCGGTGTTCGAGAGCGTGGATCTGGTGCACTGGAAACAGGTCGGCAACGTGATCGACCGGCCGACGCAAGTCGACTTCGATGGCCTGAGCGTGTCGCGCGGCATCTTCGCGCCGGCCATTTCCTATCACGACGGCGTGTTCTACGTGGTCACCACGGCCGTCGACAGCGGCGGCAACTTCATCGCCACCGCGCGCGATCCCGCTGGCCCCTGGTCGGATCCGCACTGGCTGCCGGGCATCGGCGGCATCGATCCGTCGCTGTTCTTCGACGCCGACGGCCGCGTCTACCTGCTCAACAACGACGTGCCGCCCGGCGCGCCGCGCTACGACGGCCACCGCGCGATCTGGATGCAGCAACTCGACCTGGCGACCTTCACCCCGGTGGGGCCGCGCAAGGTGCTGATCGACGGCGGCGTCGAGCCGGCAAAGAATCCGATCTGGATCGAGGGGCCGCACCTGTATCGACGCGACGGCTGGTACTACCTCTCCGATGCCGAGGGCGGCACCGGGCCGCAGCATTCGCAGGTGGTGCTGCGCAGCCGCGACGTGTGGGGGCCTTACCAGCCGTATGCGGGCAATCCGATCCTCACTCAGCGCGACCTGCCCGACGCTAGGCCGCTGCCGATCGCCAACGCCGGGCATGCGGATATTGTGGAAGGGCCCGACGGGTCCTGGTGGGCGGTGTTCCTGGCCAGCCGCACCTACGACGTGCGCCACTACAACACCGGGCGCGAGACCTACCTGCTGCCGGTGCAGTGGCGCGACGGCTGGCCGGTGATCCTGCCGGCCGGGCAGGCCATCCCGTATGCGGTCAAGGCACCGTCGTGGATGCAGGGCGAGGCGTCGCAGGCGCCGTCCACCGGCAACTTCGCCGAGCGCGACGACTTCGACGCACCGACGCTCGGCCGCGGCTGGTTGCGCGTGCGCGTGCCCAAGCAGGACTGGGCGGACCTGCGCACGCGTCCGGGAAGTCTGGCGGTGCATCCGTTGCCGAAGAACCTGGACACCTTGCGCAACCCCGCGTTCCTGGGGCGCCGCCAGCAGCATTTGCGGTTCGAGGCCAGCACCGCAATGACGCGCCCTGAAGCGGGCGTGGCGGCCGGGCTGGCGGCGTTCCAGAACGAAGATTGGTGGTACTTCCTTGGCGTGCGCCGCGTGGGCCGCGATCGCGTGGTGGTGTTCCTCGAAGCGCGCGCGGGCAAGGGCGCGACCAGAACCATTGCCAGCCGCGAAGTGGACGCGTCCACGTCGCTGCGTCTGAAGATCGCCGGCGACGCCGGCACGTATGCGTTCGCGTTCGACGCCGGCACGGGGCAGGGCTGGCAGACCCTCGCCGACGACGTCGACGGAACCGTGTTGAGTACGGATCGTGCAGGCGGCTTCGTGGGCACCCTGCTCGGTCCTTTCGCGCGCGACGAGCGTGCCTCCAGGAGCAAACGATGATGACGCGCAGGTTTTCCTTTCGCAGCGGTGTTCGTGGCCGCCTGTTCCGCACGCTGGCCCTGTGCGCCGCCATCGCGCTGGCCGGCGTGGGCCATGCCGCCGACGCCGTCGACACCAAGCCGTGGCAGGACACCTCGGCCAGCTTCGAAGCCCGCGCGGCGGCGCTGGTCGCGCACATGACCCTGGAGGAGAAAGCGGCGCAGATGCAGAACGCTGCGCCGGCGATCGAGCGCCTGGGCGTACCGGCCTACGACTGGTGGAACGAGGCGCTGCATGGCGTGGCGCGGGCCGGGCAGGCTACGGTGTTTCCGCAGGCCATCGGGCTGGCCGCCACCTTCGACGTGCCGTTGATGGGGCAGGTGGCCACCACCATCAGCGACGAGGCGCGCGCCAAGCACCACCAGTTCCTGCGCGAAGGCGCGCATGGCCGCTACCAGGGGCTGACCTTCTGGTCGCCGAACATCAACATCTTCCGCGACCCGCGCTGGGGCCGCGGCCAGGAAACCTACGGCGAGGATCCCTACCTCACCGCGCGCATGGGCGTGGCCTTCGTGCAGGGATTGCAGGGCGACGACCCGGTGTACCGCAAGCTCGATGCCACCGCCAAGCATTTCGCCGTGCACAGCGGCCCGGAGGCCGACCGTCACCACTTCGACGCCCGCCCCAGCAAGCGCGACCTCTACGACACCTACCTGCCGGCATTCGAGGCGCTGGTGAAGGAGGGCAAGGTGGACGCGGTGATGGGCGCCTACAATCGCGTATACGGCGAGTCCGCCAGCGCCAGCCAGTTCCTGCTGCGCGACGTGCTGCGCCGCGACTGGGGCTTCACCGGCTACGTGGTCTCGGACTGCTGGGCCATCGTCGATATCTGGAAGCATCACCATCTGGCGCCCAGTCGCGAGGCCGCCGCGGCGCTGGCAGTCAAGAACGGCACCGAACTGGAGTGCGGCCAGGAGTACGCCACGCTGCCGGCAGCGGTGCGCCAGGGGCTGATCGACGAAGCGGAGATTGATGACGCGGTGACGCGCCTGTTTACCGCGCGCATGCGACTGGGCATGTTCGATCTGCCCGAGCGCGTGCGCTGGGCGCGGATTCCGGCGTCGGTGAACCAGGCGCCCGCGCACGATGCGCTGGCCCTGCAGGCCGCGCAGGAATCGCTGGTGCTGCTGAAGAACGATGGCGTGCTGCCGCTGTCGCGCACACTCAAGCGCATCGCCGTGGTCGGCCCGACCGCCGACGACACCATGGCCCTACTCGGCAACTACTTCGGCACGCCGGCGGCGCCGGTGACGCTCCTGCAGGGCATCCGCGACGCGGCCAAGGGCATCGAGGTGCGCTATGCGCGCGGTGTGGATCTGGTCGAAGGGCGCGACGATCCGAGCGCCACGCCGCTGATCGAGGCGGCGTATCTGCGGCCCTCGGCGGACTCGCCGGAACGCGGCCTGCGCGGCGAATACTTCCGCACGCCCGATCTGTCGGGAACGCCGGCGCTGGTGCGCACCGACGCGCAGATCGGCTTCCGCTGGGACCGCGGTTCGCCGACCGACAATCTGCTGGCCCGCGGCGAAGCGGGGCCGGGGCAGGGCATTCCCAACGATCATTTCAGCATCCGCTGGAGCGGTCAGCTGCTGCCGCCGG
>NZ_AQOJ01000583.1:0-10058 GCF_000364685.1 Xanthomonas sp. SHU 166 | reverse complement strand
CGGCCGCCGACGACGGCTTCCGCCTCTATGTCGACGGCAAGCTGGTGCTGGATCACTGGACCGACAGCGACCGCATGCGCGCCGCCGGCGTGGACCTGGACCTGCAGGCGGGCCGCGCCTATGCGGTGAAGCTGGAGTACTACGACGCCGAGCGCGACGCGAGCGTGCGCCTGGGCTGGCGCATGCCCGGGGCGAAGCCGCCGTTCGACGAAGCGCTGGATGCCGCGCGCAGCGCCGACGTGGTGGTGTTCGTCGGCGGCCTGACCGGCGACGTCGAAGGCGAAGAGATGAAGGTCGACTACCCCGGCTTCGCCGGCGGCGACCGCACCGACCTGCGCCTGCCTGCGCCGCAGCGCGCCTTGCTGGAAGCGCTGCACGCCACCGGCAAGCCGGTGGTGATGGTGCTGACCGGCGGCTCGGCGCTGGCCGTGGAGTGGGCGCAGGCGCATCTGTCGGCGATCCTGATGAGCTGGTATCCGGGGCAGCGCGGTGGCACCGCGGTGGGCCAGGCGCTGTTCGGCGAGGTCAACCCTGCCGGCCGCTTGCCGGTGACGTTCTACCGGGCGGATCAGGCGCTGCCCGCGTTCGACGATTACGCGATGGAAGGCCGCACCTACCGCTACTTCCGCGGCACGCCGCTGTATCCGTTCGGCTACGGGCTGTCGTATACGCGCTTCGACTACGGCAAGCTGCGCGTGGATGCGCCGCGCATCGCCGACGATGGACGCCTCAAGGTGCAGGTGGAGATGGCCAACATCGGCAAGCGCGCCGGCGACGAAGTCGCGCAGCTGTACGTGCGGCGGCTGGCGGCCGCGCCGGGCGATGCGCAGCAAACGCTGCGCGGCTTCCAGCGCGTGCACCTCGCCCCTGGCGAACGCCGGACCCTGACGTTCGAACTGGACGCACAGCAGGCGCTGCGCCAGTACGACGAGGCGCGCGGCACCTACGTCGTGCCGGCAGGGAGCTACGAAGTACGGATCGGCGGTTCAAGCGCCGATGCCCGCGTGCGTGCGCGCTTCACCGTGGAGGCGCGTCGTGACTGAGGCCCGCAGTGCGGAGACCGCCGCGCACGTGCTGTCGGTGCGGGAGAAGCTGGGCTACAGCCTGGGCGACCTGGCAGCGAACCTGATCTTCCAGACCCTGATCACCTACCTGGCCTTCTTCTACACCGATGTATACCGGTTGCCGGCCGCCACGGCGGCGACGATCATCTTCGTGATCGGCCTGCTCGGCGCGTTCGTGTTCACCCCGCTGATCGGCATCGCCGCCGACCGCACGGCCACCCGCTGGGGCAAGTTCCGGCCGTGGATCCTGTGGACGGCGATCCCGTTCGGCGTGCTGTCGCTGCTGGCCTTCAGCACGCCGGAGCTGGGCGCGCGCGGCAAGGTCGTCTACGCGTTGACCACCTATGGCCTGCTGATGCTGGTGTACGCGGCCAACAACCTGCCGTATTCGGCGCTCAGCGGCGTGCTCACCGGCAACATGGCCCAGCGCAACAGCCTGTCGGCCTACCGCTTCGTGGCGGTGATGATCGCGCAGTTCATCATCCAGGTGTTGCTGTTGCCGCTGGTGCTGATCCTGGGCGATGGCGACAACGTGCGCGGCTTCGAGCGCCTGATGACGGTGTTCGCGGTGGTGGGCACGCTGTTCTTCCTGATCACCTTCGCCACCACCCGCGAGCGCATCGTCCCGGCCAAGGAACAGAGCGCTGGCGTGCTGCAGGACCTGTCCGACCTGCTGCACAACCGGCCGTGGAAGGTGATGCTGGCGCTGACCGTGCTGGTCTTCGTCAACCTGGCGCTGAAGGGCGGCACCTACATCTACTACTTCCAGTACTACCTGAGCGAGGACGCGCTGGCGGGCTTTCTCGACACCTCCGGCTTCAACGGCTTCATCGGCGGTGTGAATGCGCTGCTCGGCGGCTGGGGCCTGTCCGGCTTCACCTGGCCGCAGGATGCGGCGACCTCGGCGTTCAGCCTGTTCAACGCCTGCGGCATCCTGTGCATGATCCTGGGCATCGGCTTCTCGCGGCGCCTGGCCGACCGCTTCGGCAAGCGCGATGCCTTTGGCGGCGCGCTGCTGGTCTCCACTCTGTTCCTGCTGGTGTTCTACGTCCTGCCGCCCACTGCGATCGGCGTGGCCTTCGGCGCCTTCATGCTGCACGGCTTCTGCTACGGCATCACCATCCCCTTGCTGTGGGCGATGATCGCCGACGTCGCCGACTACTCCGAGTGGAAGAACCATCGCCGCGCCACCGCGATCATCTTCTCGGCGATGCTGTGCGGGCTGAAGATCGGGCTCAGCATCGGCGGCGCGCTGGTCGCCGGCATACTCGCACACCACGGCTACCAGGCGGGCGCGCCGCAGCAGCCGCAGGCCGTGGTGGACGGCATCCGCCTGACCGTGAGCGTCTACAGCGCCCTCCCGTTCCTGGTGGCGGTGGCGCTGCTGTGCTTCTACCGGATCGACAAGCGCATGGAACGTCGCATCGAACACGACCTGCAGGCGCGGCGCCAGGGCAGCGACATCGACCATCTCGCGGCGCACGCCGTCTCGCAACCGCTGGTCACCCACATCTACACGGCCGATCCGTCGGCCCATGTGTTCGAGGGGCGCCTGTACATCTATCCATCGCACGACATCGACAGCGGCGCGCCGTTCGACGACGACGGCGGCCACTTCGGCATGGAGGACTACCACGTGCTGCGTATGGACACGCCCGACGGAGCGGCCACCGACTGCGGCGTCGCCCTGCATGTGCGCGACGTGCCTTGGGCCAGCCGGCAGATGTGGGCGCCGGACGCGGCCAGCCGCGACGGTCGCTATTACCTGTACTTCCCCGCCAAGGACGCGCAGGGTCTGTTCCGCATCGGCGTGGCGGTAGCCGATCGTCCGGAAGGCCCGTTCGCCGCCGAACCCGAGCCGATCGCGGGCACCTATTCGATCGACCCGGCCGTGTTCGAGGACGACGACGGCGCGCACTACCTGTGCTTCGGCGGCATCTGGGGCGGGCAGTTGCAGAAATATCGCGACGATCGCTTCGATGCGGCGCACGTCGAGCCTGTCGGCGACGAACCGGCGCTGGGGCCGCGGATCGCCAGGCTCGACCCCGGCATGACGCAGCTGGCGGAGCCCACACGCGAAATCGTCATCCTCGACGAACACGGCCAGCCGCTGCGTGCCGACGACCACGCGCGCCGCTTCTTCGAGGGACCGTGGCTGCACAAGGATCAGGGCCGGTATTACCTGTCGTATTCCACCGGCGATACGCACCTGCTGTGCTATGCCATCGGCGACAGTCCGTATGGCCCGTTCACCTATCGCGGCGTGCTGTTGAAGCCGGTAGTGGGCTGGACCACGCACCACTCCATCTGCGCGTTTCAGGGGCGCTGGTACCTGTTCTACCACGACGCCCTGTTGTCCGGCGGCGTGACCCACCTGCGCTCGGTCAAGTGCACGCCGCTGCACGTCGAGCCGGACAGGAGCATTCGCACGGTCGATCCCTATGGTGGCTGAAAGGCCGTGGTCTAGTGACGCTGCGCCGCCTGCGGAGTTGGCGGGCGGCGCATTGGCCTCCTCTAGGCGTCGGCTGCCATGCAGCCGAGGCGAGCGAAGTGCTATGCGTTCCGATGGCGCGATGCGTCGGGACTGAAGTCCCTCCCACCGTGCACCCGGCAGGCTTCCCGCAAGCTCCTGCGGGAGCGACTTCGGTCGCGACGAGTGAAGCCATCCCATGACCGATTGCGACAGCAGTCGGGACTGAAGTCCCTCCCACAATCGCTAGAGCCAGCCAGCCATGCGCGGCGCCATTACACCGATCGCGGCAACAGCTCCAACCCGTGGATCTCGCGAATCCCCAGTCCCGGCGCATCGCCAATCCGGATCTGCGCCTCGTCGAACTGCACCCCGCCCACCACCGGATCGAATGCCCCCAGCGACGGGCCGTCCAGGTCGACCTTGGTGATGACGTCCGCGCGCGCCACCGCCAGGTGCGCCGCCGCGGCCACGCCGATGCTCGATTCGAGCATGCAGCCGATCATGCACGGCACCCCGTACACCGCCGCGATATCGGCGATGCGCAGCGCGTTGGACAGGCCGCCGGCCTTGACCAGCTTGATGTTGACGATGTCCGCCGCGCGCCGCTGCAGCAGCGCGATCGCCTGCGCCGGCGAGAACACGCTTTCGTCGGCCATCACCGGGGTCTGCACGCGCTCGGTCACGTACTGCAGGCCGTCCACGTCGCCGGCCTTGACCGGCTGCTCCAGCAGTTCCAGCGTGACCCCGGCATGTTCCAGTGCGTGCATCGCCTGCACCGCCTGCTTCGGCGTCCAGCCTTGGTTGGCGTCCAGCCGCAGTTGCGCGCGATCGCCGACCGCGGCATGGATCGCCTTGACCCGTGCGATGTCCTCGGCCAGATCGGTGCCGATCTTGATCTTCAGCGCCACGAACCCGCGCGCCAGCGCCGACAGCGCGTCGGCCACCATCGTGTCCACGGCATTCACGCTGATGGTCAGGTCGGTGGTCAGGTGCGGCGTGCCGCCGCCGAGCAGGCGGTACAGCGGTGCGCCGTGCTGCTGCGCCCACAGGTCGTGCACGGCGATCTCCATCGCCGCCTTGGCGCTGCTGTTGTGTTCCAGCGCGCCCTGGATCAGGCCGCGCAGGCGCTGCAGGTCGGCGATGTCCTCGCCGATCAGACGCGGTGCCAGGCAGCGCTCGATCGCCGCGATGATCGCTCCATGGGTGTCGCCGGTGATCGGCGGCGTGGCCGGGGCGCTGCCATGGCCGATCCGGCCATCGTCGGTGTGGACCATGACCACCACGTCCTCGATTGCCTGCACGGTGCGCAGCGCGGTCTTGAACGGGGTCTTCAACGGCACGCGCAGCATGCCCAGGCGGATCTCGGTGATCTTCATTCGGCGGTCGGCGCGCGCAGGCGCTGGATGCGGGTGATGCGGTCGATGAACGGCGTGCCGTCGCCTAGCAGCAGCGGTTCCAGTGGCGTCACCGACACGCCGTTGAGGCGCACGCGCTGCAGCTGGCCGGCGGCGTCGCGGTAGCTGGCGCCGGCCACGTCGTGGATCACCCAGGTCTGGCCGTCTTCTTGGCCGATCACCAGCATCACGTGGCCGGGGATATAGACCAGGTCGCCGACGCGCAGTTGCGCCAGCGCCTCTTGCCGCTGCGGCAGCGGGTCGCTGGCGGTGTAGGGCACCGACATCAGTGCGGGGCTGCGCGCCTGGTCGCCGGTGTTGCGCGGCAACTCGATGCCGAGGCTGCGATGCAGGTCGACGACGAAGCCGCTGCAATCGCGCGCGTCGTAACTGTTGCCCCAGCCGTAGCGTTCGCCGAGGAACTTGAACGCCTGCTGCAGCAGCATCTGCGGCGTGGGCGGCAGCGGCGCCTCGGCGACGTCGGCGCTGCGCGGCACCAGGGCGGGCGCCAGTTGCAGGCGTCCGTCACGGTCGCGCAGCGGCAGCTGCACCACGTAGGCGGCCAGCGGCGACTGGCCGTTGACCACATTCTGCGGCGGCCAGTCGCGCAGCAACGGCAGCGCGCTGCCCATGTCCAGTGCCACCTGCGAGGTGGCCGGCAGGTCCGGGGTGAACACGGTGGCCACGCGCGCACCGGTGACCAGCAGCCGCGGCGTGCGCTGCGCGTACGCCAGCACGCTGGCGCGGTCGCTCTCGGCCACGCGGTCGCGGGCGATCCAGGCAGCGTAGTTGTTCGCCAGCACGAACAGCCACTGGCCATCGGCACTGGCGTGCAGGATCGCCACGGGGCTGCCTGGATACAGCGCCGATTCCTGGAAGCGGTCGATGTCGCGATCGGCGCGGTCGCTGAACACGCGCTCGGCGGTCGGGAAGCGCCGCAGGTCGGCGCGTTGCACCACCAGCGCGTAGCGCGGCTGCACCTGCGCCGGCAGCGCCTCCAGCGCCAGCGCGCGCTGCAGCGCCTGCAATCGCGCGGCGTCCAGTACGCCGCCCTGGCTGTCGTAGAGCGTACGCGTCGTTGGCGCCGACAGCGCCAGGATCTGCGCGCGCACCTGCGCGGCGGGCAGTTGCGTCGGCAGCGCCGTCAGGTCGTGCATCGACGGGTCGTCGCGCAGCAGTCGGGCGTTGAACGCGGCGCGCTGCGTCGCCTCCAGCAGCGGCGGCGACGCCGCCGGCAGCCGCGCGATCCAGTGTTCGGCCTGCAACTGCGCCGGTTGTGCCTGCAGCGGCATGGCCTCGGTGGCGCGTGCCGTGGCGATGGCGCCGCTCGCCGCCGCGGCGAGCAACAGGCACAGGCCGCGCATCGTGATCATGGGAACCCACTGTCTGGAAAGAAGGTCGGCGTGTGCTACACGCCGACGCCAGGATCTTCGATTCCCGGTTTTTTCCTGTCAAGGCGCTGCGTTGACAGGTTTTGCGAGCGCGTGTTAAACCCGGCTGCACAGGGGGCGCGTGGCGATGGCGCTGGGGAACGTGCAGGCAGCGCACGGCAGCGCCGCGTCCGCTCGGCAAGATGCAGGAACCCGCAACACGATGGCCGCGTGCCGCGCACGGGTCATCGCCGTGTGCGTGGACGCCAGGGACAGGCGCTCGGCCGTGGCCGCGCCCGCGGCGTTCGCGCCATCCACCCGCGCCAGCAGGAGAGCCGCGTGCCCATGCGAATCGTTCGTCGTCCTTTTCCCTTGCGGCCCATGCGCGTGGCGCTGGCGTCGCTGACGACGCTGGTCGCGGCCTTGCCGGCCGCGGCGCAGGAACAGGCGGCGACGCCGCGCGATCTCGATGCGGTGCTGGTCACCGGCTCGCGCATCGCTCGCGCGCAGGTGGAGGGCCCGGCGCCGGTCACCGTCATCACCGCCGAGGACATCCGCAAGCAGGGCTTCGCCACGGTGTGGGAATCGCTGGGCACGCTGACCCAGTTCAGCGGCAGTACCTTCAACGAGAGCGACCAGACCGGCAGTTCGCCCAACGGTCAGTATCTCAACCTGCGCGGGCTGGGGCCGGGTTATCAGTTGATCCTGCTCAACGGCAAGCGCATGGCCGATTATCCGCAGTCCTACGGCGCCAACGGCACCGCGGTCAGCCTGGGCAGCATTCCGGCGGCGGCGGTGGAGCGCATCGAAGTGATGAGCGGCGGCGCCTCGGCCATCTACGGTTCCGATGCGGTCGCCGGCGTGGTCAACATCATCACCAAGCGCGATTTCCAGGGCGACAGTCTGCGCGTGCGTGCCGGCACCACCACCCGCGGCGGCGGCGATAGCGGGCAACTGCAGTGGAGCGGCGGGCGCCGCGGCGACGGCTGGAGCCTCACCTACGCCTTCGAGCGGCTGGATCGCGAACCCATCGTCGCCCGCCAGCGCGACTTCATGGATTCCTACGACGACCATCCGGCCAACAAGGCCGATCCCAGCTCGCCCAACGTGTCGATCTCCGGCGTGTATCTGCGCCGCGGCACCACCTATCTGTGGCCGCAGGCGGGCACGCTGTCGACCTCGCCGCAGGCGCTGGCCGCGGCCTGCACCGCGACCAATCCGGCGTTCCGTCCGTACCGCACCAGCGACAGCCTGCCCGCAGCCAACCGCTGCGGCGCGTTCGACTACTACGCCGGGCGCTCGGTGCAGAACGGCTACGGCAAGACCTCGGCCTACCTGGCCGGCGATGCCGAGCTCGGCCACGACGTGGTCGCCTACGCGCAACTGCTGGCCAACCGTTCGCAGGACAAGAGCTCCAGCCAGACCCACTACTACATCGGCGAGGGCGCGTTCACCGCCTACGATCCGGACCTGGGGCTGGTCACCGCGCAGCGCATCTTCCTGCCGGACGAGGTCGGCGGCATCAAGACCATCGACTACGACGAGCGCAGCTGGAACCTCAACGCCGGCGTGCGCGGCAAGGCCCTCGACGGGCGGTTCGACTGGGATGCCAGCGTGTCGCTGTCGCGCTACGACATCACCACGCGGCGCCCGCGCTTCCTCACCAATGCGGTGCGCGATTACTACTTCGGCCCTGTGCTGGGCTATCGGCCGGACGGCACCGAAATCCGCCGCGTGCGCCCGGACCGGCTGTTCGCGCCCGGCAGCCCGGCGCTGTACCAGCAGCTCACCACCGAAGTGGTCAGCCGCGGTGAATCGGCGACCGACCAGGCCCAGTTCGTGGTCAGCGGCGACCTGTTCGAACTGCCGGCTGGCATGGTGCAGGTCGCCACCGTGCTGGAAGCGGCGCGGCAGACCTACGATCTGCAACCCGATCCGCGCACCACGGTCGACTACACCGGCAGCGAGCGCATCTACAACCTCACCCAGACGCCGGGTGGCGGCCCGCGCAAGCGCTACGCCGCAGGGCTGGAGCTGCGCGTGCCGATCGCCAGTCGGCTCAGCGCCACCCTGGCCGCGCGCTACGACGCCTACGACGACATCACCGCGGTCGATGGCGCGGCGACCTGGCAGGCCGGTCTGGAGTGGCGTCCGTTCGACACCCTGCTGCTGCGCGGCAGCCATGCCACCAGCTTCCGCGCGCCTGACCTGCTGTGGATCTACGCCGGCACCAGCGCCAACAATCCCACCGTGGTCGACGAATACCTGTGCCGCCGCGACGGTCTGGATCCGTTGTCGGCGGCCTGCGCGAGCGCGCACGAGTATCAGACCTTCTCCACCCAGGCCTCCAATCCGCTGCTGCGCGAGGAGACCGGCAAGTCGACCACGCTCGGCGCGGTGTGGGATGCGCTGCCGGCGCTGTCGTTGAGCGTCGATTACTACCGCATCGAACTCAAGGGCCGGGTCGAAGCCATCTCCAGCGAAACCCTGTTGGAGAACAACGCCAACTGCCTGCTCGGCCGCGACCGCGCTGGCGCCGCGGTGGACACCGCCTCGGCGGCCTGCCGCTTCTACCTGGACGCGGTCACACGCAGCCCCGGCACCGACCTGACCAGCGAAGGCCAGATCACCGCGTTCAAGACCTTCCCCATCAACCAGTCGCTGATGCGCACCGACGGCATCGACGCCAGCCTGCGCTACGACCTCGACCTCGGCGCCTGGGGCACGCTCGGCCTGCAGGGCGGCCTGACCCGGGTGCTGCGGATGGAGGTGGCGCAGTTCGTCGGCGCGCGCCCGGTGGACGTGATGAACGACGTCGACTACCTGGCGTTCCGCACGCGCAGCAACTGGCGTGCGAACTGGAACCGCGGCGACTGGTCGGCCAGCGTGTACGGCTACCGCTACGGCTCGCGGCCCGACTACGCCGAGCGCGGCCGGGTGGCACCCTACCTGGTGTGGAACCTCGACCTCGCCAAGCAGATCACCGACAAGGCGACCATCGGCCTGAGCGTGCTCAACGTGTTCGACGCGCTGCACCCGCGCGACGACACCTACACCACCTGGCCGTACTTCCCGCGGGTGTACAGCGCGATCGGCCGGCAGTGGTACGTCAACTTCAACTACCGCTTCTGAGTGCGCGGCGGTGAGCGTCGGCGCGTCCCTGCACGCCGTCGCCGCGCCGATTGCGTACGCTTGTGCGTCGCCGACCAGGAAGTGTCCATGACCCGTGTTCCCGTGCCGTCCCTGTCCGCCGTGCGCCGGCTGTTGCTGCTGGCCACGCTCGCGTTGCTCGGGGCCTGCGCGCACGCGCCGCAGCGCAATCCGCTGGCCACCTGGGTGCCGTCGCCGAACTACGACGCGCGCCGGCCGATCCTGATCGTCATCCATTACACCGACCAGCACTCGGTGCAGCAGAGCCTGGACACGCTGCGCTCGCACAACAGCAAGGGCAAGGTCAGCGCCCACTACCTGATCGGCCGCGACGGCACGCGCTACCAACTGGTCGCCGACCAGGACCGCGCCTGGCACGGCGGCGCCGGGCGCTGGGGCACCATCACCGACATCAACTCCGCCTCGATCGGCATCGAACTGGACAACGACGGCAAGACCCCGTTCGCACCGCAACAGATCGACAGCCTGCTGGTGCTGCTCGAGGACCTGTGCACGCGCCTGCGCATCCCGCGCACCCAGGTGGTCGGCCACGAGGACTTCGCGCCCTCGCGCAAGGTCGACCCGGGCCCGCTGTTCCCGTGGAAGC
>NZ_AQOJ01000582.1:0-462 GCF_000364685.1 Xanthomonas sp. SHU 166 | reverse complement strand
GACTGGCCGACGCCGGCTTCGGCCGCTGGCCGGCCGCCGACACGCCGCCGGCCCCGCCCGGCTTCGATCCGTGGCAGGCGCTGGCGCTGATCGGCTATCCGGTCGACGACCGGGCGGCGACCCTGCGCGCCTTCCACCACCACTACCGCGGCAACGACGCCACCGCCTTCGACGCCGAAGACCTGCGCATCCTGTACGCGCTGACCCAGCCGCTGCTGGCGCGCCCGCAGCCGGTGCCGGCGATGGAGCCGGACGCGCCCTGAGCCGGCGCGCTGCGCCGCCAGCGTCGGTCTTGGCGGCGTGCACGCCTGTCACTTGGCGCCGCCGCGGTTCTTGGTAGCATCGCGCGCCAACGGACTCCAAAGGACGCAGTGCGATGAGGCGAGGAACCACGGCCCTGTGGGCGGCAACCTTCCTGCTGTTGGGCGGGTGCAAGGACAAGGCCGCCGATGCGCCGGCCGC
>NZ_AQOJ01000581.1:0-6462 GCF_000364685.1 Xanthomonas sp. SHU 166 | reverse complement strand
TGGAACGCATCGAGAGCGGCTGGTGGGACGACGGCGACGTGCGCCGCGACTACTACGTCGTGCGTACCCGCCAGGGCCAGCGCGCCTGGGCCTTCGCCCCGACCGACGCGCCGGACGCACTGATGCTGCACGGCTGGTTCGCATGAGCCACACCCCGCCGCATCCACGCATGCCGCCGCGCCTGCGGCTGCTGCCGACGCCTGCCCCTGCGCCAACCAGTGCACCCGCCGCCAACGTGCCGCGCACGCCAGCCGACCCCACCCTGCCCGACTACGCCGAACTGCATTGCCTGTCCAACTTCAGCTTCCAGCGTGGCGCCTCGCACCCCTGGGAACTGTGCGAACGCGCGCTGCACCATGGCTACCGCGCCCTGGCGATCACCGACGAATGCAGCCTGGCCGGCATCGTGCGCGCCTGGCAGGCGGCCCGGGACATGGGCCTGCACCTCATCGTCGGCAGCGAGATGCAGTTCGAGCATGGCCCCAAGCTGGTGCTGCTGGCCGAGACCCTGCATGGCTACCAGCGCCTGTGCCGATTGATCACCCTGGCCCGGCGCCGCGCCGACAAAGGCAGCTACCGCGCGCTGCGCGAGGATCTGGCCAGCGCGGACGACGGCTCGGGCCTGCTGTGCCTGTGGCTGCCGCGCGGCGACGGTGACGACGCCGCGGACGGCGCCTGGCTGCAAGCCGGTTTCCCGCAGCGGCTCTGGCTGGCGGTGGAACTGCTGCGCGGCCCCGACGATGCCGCGCTGCTGCAGGCGCGCCTGCAGTTGGCGCATGCACTGCAACTGCCCGCCGTGGCCAGCGGCGACGTGCACATGCACGCGCGCGGCCGCCGCGCGTTGCAGGACACCTTGACCGCGATCCGCCAGCGCCTGCCGCTGCACGAAGCCGGCGCCCACCTCTATCCCAACGGCGAACGCCACCTGCGCCCGCGCGCCACGCTGGCGACGCTGTATCCGCCGGAACTGCTGGCCGAAACCGTGCGCATCGCGCAGCGCTGCACATTCGACCTCGGCCAACTGCAGTACGAATACCCGCACGAACTGGTGCCGCCCGGGCACACGCCCACGCAATGGCTGCGCATCCTCACCGAACGCGGCGCGGCGCAGCGCTGGCCGCACGGCGTGCCGGACAAGGCGCGGCGCCTGATCGAACACGAACTCGGCGTGATCGAGCGGCTGAAGTACGAGTCCTACTTCCTCACCGTCTATGACCTGGTGCGCTTCGCACGCTCCAAGGACATCCTGTGCCAGGGCCGCGGCTCGGCGGCGAACTCGGCGGTGTGTTATGCGCTGGGCATCACCGCGATCGATCCGGACCGCATCGGCATGCTGTTCGAGCGCTTCATCTCCGAAGAGCGCAAGGAGCGGCCGGACATCGACATCGATTTCGAGCACGACCGCCGCGAGGAAGTGATCCAGTACATCTTCAGTCACTACGGCCGCGAGCGCGCCGCGCTGGCGGCGGTGGCGATCAGCTACCACACGCGCAGCGCGGTGCGCGACGTGGCGCGTGCACTGGGCCTGCCCAGCGACACCGTCGATGCGCTGTCTTCCGCACTGGGCCAGCGCGACCCGGTGGAATCGGCGCAGGAGCTGCTGCGCGAACACGGCTTCGACCCGGACACGCCGGTGATGCGCCGGCTGCTGGTGCTCACCGGCCAGTTGCTCGGCTTCCCGCGGCATCTGTCGCAGCACCCCGGCGGCTTCGTCATCTCCGAGCATGCGCTGCACACCCTGGTGCCGGTGGAGAACGCGACCATGGCCGAGCGCACGGTGATCCAGTGGGACAAGGACGACCTGGAACTGGTCGGACTGATGAAGGTCGACGTGCTCGCGCTGGGCATGCTCAGCGCGCTGCGACGCACTCTGGATCTGCTGCGCGCGCACCGCGGCCGCGACTACACGCTCGCCACTATTCCCGCCGAAGACCCGCAGACCTACGCGATGATCCAGCGTGCCGACACCATCGGCGTGTTCCAGATCGAATCGCGCGCGCAGATGGCGATGCTGCCGCGGCTGCAGCCGAAAGAGTTCTACGACCTGGTCATCCAGGTGGCGATCGTGCGCCCCGGCCCGATCCAGGGCGGCATGGTGCATCCGTACCTGCGTCGGCGCAGCGGCGAGGAGGCCACTGACGATCTGCCAGACGAGTTGCGAGAGGTGTTCAAGCGCACGCTCGGCGTGCCGCTGTTCCAGGAACAGGTGATGCAACTCGCGGTGGTCGCCGCCGGCTACACGCCGGGCCAGGCCGATCAGCTGCGCCGTTCGATGGCGGCCTGGAAACGCCACGGCGGGCTGGAACCGCATCGCGACAAGTTGCTGCAGGGCATGCTGGAGAGGAACTACAGCGCCGAATTCGCCGCACGCATCTTCGAGCAGATCAAGGGCTTCGGCAGCTACGGGTTTCCCGAAAGCCACGCCGCCAGCTTCGCCCTGCTCACCTACGCCAGTTGCTGGCTCAAGTGCCACGAACCGGCGGCATTCACCTGCGCGCTGATCAACAGTTGGCCGATGGGCTTCTACAGCCCCGATCAGTTGCTGCAGGACGCGCGCCGCCACGGCCTGCAGGTGCGTCCGGTGGACGTGCGCTACAGCGATTGGGATTGCAGCCTGGAAGCGCATAGTCCCGACCCGCAGGTGCAGCCGGCGATCCGCCTGGGCCTGCGCCTGGTCCGCGGCCTGGCCGAGGACGCCGCGCTGCGCCTGCAGCAGGCGCGTGCGCAGGCGCCGTTCCACGACCTCGCCGACCTGTGCCACCGCGCCGTGCTCGACGACAAGGCCCGCGCCGCCCTCGCCGACGCTGGCGCGTTGAAAGCGCTGGCCGGCCATCGCCATCGTGCCCGCTGGGCAGTGGCCGGCGTCGAAGCGCAGCGCCCCCTGTTCGAAACACTCGCGGCCACGCCCGAGCAACAGGTCGCACTGCCGCTGCCCAGCCAGGGCGAGGACATCCGCGCCGACTACGCGACGATCGGCACCACCCTGGGCAAGCACCCGCTGACCCTGCTGCGCGCGCAGCTCCGGGCACGCCGCTACCGCCATTCCGGCGAACTGCGCGCGTTGCCGCATGCCAGCGCCGTCGCCATCGCCGGCCTGGTGACCATGCGCCAACGCCCGCAGACCGCAAGCGGCGTCACCTTCGTCACCCTGGAAGACGAGCACGGCCTGGTCAACGTGGTGGTGTGGCGGCGCCTGGCCGAGCGCCAGCGCCAGGCCCTGCTCGAATCCCGGCTGCTGCTGGTGCGCGGCCGCATGGAAACCGCCGATGGCGTGCGCCACCTGATCGCCGGCCATCTCGAGGACCTGACGCCCATGCTGCTCGGCCTGGATATCCGCAGCCGGGATTTTCATTGAGGCCAGCAGTTTGTTTTCCAGATGATTTCTGCATGAGGATCTCGCGATTGCGAAAATCTCAAGCATCATAGAAATCGTAGAAAATCTTCCTGAGGTGCCGACAAGTAGTCGGCACCAGATACAGCATCAGGGGCACTCAGGCAGACTCAACAAATTGTCGGGCGTGTCGCTGTCCGCCTCGGTTCGAAGGTACTTCCTGCCGTTTCTGGAGGCCACGATCACCCGCCTTTCATGGCCTCCGACGTGCGTATAGAAAGACCACTTCCCCGATTCAATACCATTGATGGCTTCGTCAAGGGTCAGCTTCCATCTTGCGCCATCGGGGTTTACTCCGCCAACGTGCGTAATGCGGTTGTACTTGTCCTGCCTGTCATCTTTGTTGATGCAACCAATCTTATGGCGACTTGCCATGTGTCCTCTCCTTGGTACGCCGGGGACCGCTCCCCGGTCGAAGCCAAGCATACACAAAGTGCGACGCAATTCACACTTTAAGCATAAGGCTGAGGGAAACCAAGATTGAGGTGTAAACAAGCTCTCAAAGCTGGGCCATATCCAGCTTTTTAGCTCTATGCATCAACCTGATAAGGGCTAAGCGACATGTAGTCAGAACGTCCTCTAGACAAGCCCAAGCCCGTATCGCTTTTGGCAGCGCTCGCAGAAGAACGCGCGCCGCTGCGCCTTGCCGAGTTGCTTGCGATACGTGAGCAAATGACCGTCGCGCGGACACACCGTCTTGGTGTGCACCTGGTAGTTTTTCTTCAGTTCGTAGGCTTTCTTCCAACGATAGAAATCGAAGCTGTACTCACGCGCCTGTGTCACCAGTTCGCCCAGCTTGCGAGGCGGCAACGCGCCGATCTCGCTCTCGGGATGCACACGGATGCGGTGCAGCACCTCGTTCTTGATGATGTTGCCGACGCCGGCGAACACATCCTGATCCAGCAAGGCATCGGCGGCGAGTGTATGCGGCCGCAGCCGCAACTTGCGCCGCGCCTGCGCCGCATCCCAGTCGGGATTCATGACGTCCGCGGTCCAGTCGTAGGCCGCATCCAACGGACCGTCGATGAACTTGATCGAACACGCGTAGAAGTTCAGCTCCTCGCCCTTGGCGAAGCCCAGGCTCAGACGCGCCGACGCGTCCTTACGTGCATTGATCCGGTAGCTACCGAACAGCAGGAAATGGATGCGCACACTGAACGCATCGAACTCGATCAGGAAATGCTTGCCCCAACTGCGCAGCGACAGGATCTTGCGACCGCGCATCCGCTCCAGGTCCAGCTTGCTGTTGCCGGACACCCGCAACACCTTGCGCCCGGCGAACGCGGCGGCTTCTTCCTTCAGGATGACGATCGAGGGACCTTCGGGCATGCGTGCAGTATCGAGCGATGTTGTGATCGGGTCGTGAGCCGGTCGCATCCAAGTGGTCATCGCTTGGTGACTCCACCCAGAATCTCCACGCATCCGGTCAAGGGATGCCCGTTGACAGGGGCACACGTGAGCGTACAATTTATTGTACAACTCGGAGCCATCATGGACACCATCACCTACAGCGCCGCACGTGCCGCTCTCGCGGACACCATGGACCGCGTGGTCAACAACCACGAGCCGGTGATCATTACGCGCAGCCGCGAGCAAGCCGTCGTCATGCTGTCGCTGGAGGACTACAAGGCGATGGAAGAAACCGCTTATTTGCTGCGTAGCCCGAAGAACGCGCAGCGCCTGCTGGAATCCATCGCACAACTCGAATCCGGTCGCGGCAAGGCGCGGGAACTGAGCGAGTGACGCTGCAGTTCTCGGACAACGCCTGGGAGGATTATCTCTACTGGCAACAGGCCGACAAAAAGATGCTCAAGCGCATCAACGACCTGATCAAGGCCATTCAACGCGATCCCTTCCAGGGCATCGGCAAACCCGAACCGCTACGCCATGCACTTGCAGGCTACTGGTCGCGACGCATCAACGACGAACACCGGATCGTCTACAAGGTCGAGCATGGCGTTCTGCTGATTGCACAAGTGCGATATCACTACGTTTAACCTCAATGCCTGCGTGAGGCACGCAATTACTGATAGAGACTCCATCTCGCAACAACGAAAAAGCCGGCACTAGGCCGGCTTTTTCATTGACACTCAATTCGTGGTGGGCGGTGCAGGGTTCGAACCTGCGACCCTTGCCGTGTGAAGGCAATGCTCTACCGCTGAGCTAACCGCCCGTGTCGCGAGCCGCACATTATAGGGCTGTGGCGCGCGGCGTCAATGGGTCATTTCGATGTCGGTGGCGCGGCGTCGCCGCGCGGCCGCTACATGGTCTGGGTGGGCTTGTCGGCGTTGAGGATGCCGGCCAGTTGGGTCTCGATCTTGGTGCGGATGGTCTCGCCTTCGCTGTTGTCCGGCAGTTGCACGCCGATGCCGGCCGCGCGGTTGCCCTGGGCGCCGACCGGGGTCACCCAGATCACCTTGCCGGCCACCGGCAGGCGCTCGCTGGAATCGGGCAGGGTCAGCAGCAGGAACACCTCGTCGCCGAGGAAGTAGCGCTTGGGGGTGGGCACGAAGATGCCGCCGTTCTTCACGAACGGCATGTAGGCGTTGTACAGCGCCGCCTTGTCCTTCACCGCCAGCGACAGGATGCCCTGGCGTCCGCTCATCGCGCTCATCGTTGTGCCCCTTTCCGGACCGGGCGATCGCCATCGCGCCAGGTCAGCAACAGTTCCGCGATCGCCAGGTCGGCGCGCACGGTGGTCCGCAGCAGGTCGCGGGTGCGATTGGCGGCGTCGAACCACGCGGCCAGCTTGTGCAATCGCGCCGGGTCGGTCAAGCCGGCCTGCGACGCCTGGGCAAGCGCCAGGTCGGCGGCATGGCCCAGGCGCTGTTCGGCCAGCGCGTCGCCGCTCCAGCGCTGCGCGGCGTCCAGCGTGCCGAGCTTGCCGGCGGCGACCTGCTCCAGGTCGGCGGCCACCTGCCGGCGCAGCTTCAATCCGTCCTCGCGCAGCCACTGCGCGGCCAGGCCGGGATGGCCACGCGCGGCATCCAGCGCTTCGCGTGCGGTCTTCTCGGGAAAGTCCTGGGCCAGCAACCAGGCGATCGCTTCGTCGGCCGGCGGCAGCTTGAACT
>NZ_AQOJ01000580.1:0-2819 GCF_000364685.1 Xanthomonas sp. SHU 166 | reverse complement strand
CAGCCACAGATAGCGGCCGGGCTGCGGTTCTTCCAGCGTCTTCAGCAAGGCGTTGCAGGCGGCGCGGTTGATCGCGTCGGCCGGGTCCACCACCACCACCTGGGCCACGCCGTACTGCGGGGTCAGCGCCAGCTTCTGCGAGATCTCGCGCACCTGCTCGATGACGATCTCGGTGCGCAGCTTGTCGCCGGTGCGGTTGGGGATGAACGAGATCAGTTGCAGGTCCGGATGGGTGCCGGCGGCGATCAACTGCGCGCTGCGCAGGGCCGCAGCCGGTTCGCCCTGGCCCAATACGTGCGCGGCCAGCTTCAGCGCCACCGCACGCTTGCCCAGGCCTTCCGGCCCGCAGATCAGCAGGCCATGGCCGAGGCGGCCGGCATCGAGCGCGGCCACGGTCTGGTCGTAGGCGCGCTGCTGCCACGGCGCAAACGGCAGATCGCTCATGGCGTCGGCTCCTGTTGCTGCTGCATCCACGCCGCCAGCGCGGCAGCAACCGCCTGGGCGACCGCCTGTGGCGGCTGGCTGGCGTCGATGACGCGGAAGCGCTGCGGATCCTGCGCGGCGCGCTGGCGGAAGCCGGCACGTACACGCTGGAAAAAATCGTCCTGCTCGCTCTCGATGCGGTCCGGCCACAGGTCGCGGCCGCTGGTGCGGGCGCGGCCGATCTGCACGTCCAGGTCCAGCAGCAGGGTCAGGCCCGGCTGCAGGCCGACCGCGCGGCGCTCCAGGTCGGCGATCCAGGCGCGGTCCAGGCCGCGGCCCTCGCCTTGGTAGGCGTAGCTGGAATCGGTGAAGCGGTCGCTGACCACATAGGCGCCGCGCTGCAGCGCCGGGCGGATCACCTCGCGCACGTGCTGCGCGCGCGCGGCGAACACCAGCAGCAGTTCGGTCTCGGCGGCCAGCGGCTCGGCGACTTCGCCGGGCGTCTTGTCCAGCAGCAGCGCGCGAATGCGTTCGGCCAGCGGCGTACCGCCCGGTTCGCGGGTCAGCACCACCTCGTGGCCCTGCGCCTGCAGCGACTCACGGATCGCGTTGATCGCGGTGGTCTTGCCGGCGCCCTCGCCGCCTTCCAGGCTGACGAAGCGATGGTGACTCAACACAGCCTCGCTCATGGCGTCACCGCCGCGCCGTTGCGCGCCTGGCGCAGGCGCTGCAGGTAGCGCGCCACCGCCGCGTTGTGCTCGGCATAGCTGGAGGAGAACGCGTGCGCACCGCTGCCGTCGCCGATGGCCACGAAGTACAGGCTGTCGCCCGGCGCCGGGTTGGTGGCGGCACGCAGCGCCTCGCGTCCGGGCATGGCGATCGGGGTAGGGGTCAGGCCGGTGCGGGTGTAGGTGTTGTACGGCGTATCGGTCTCCAGGTCGCGCTTGCGGATGTTGCCGTCGTAGGCGCTGCCGATGCCGTAGATCACGCTCGGGTCGGTCTGCAGTTTCATGCCCAGTTGCAGGCGGCGCACGAACACGCCGGCGATCTGCGGGCGCTCGGCGGCCAGGCCGGTTTCCTTTTCCACGATCGAGGCCAGGATCAGCGCCTGCTCCGGCGACTGCAGCGGCAGGTCCTTGGCGCGCGCGCCCCAGGCCTCGGCCAGGGCCTTGTCCATCGCCGCATGCGCGCGGCGCAGCAGCTGCAGGTCGGTGTCGCCGCGCTGGTAGAGGTAGGTCTCGGGCAGGAAGCGGCCTTCCGGATGCTGACCGGGCTGGCCGAGCTTGGCCATCAGCTCGCCGTCGCTGAGGTCGGCGGTGGTGTGCACCAGCGGCGTGGCCGCGTTCAAGGCGCTGCGCAGCTGGCGCACGTTCCAGCCTTCGACGATGGTGAAGCGGTACTGGATCACCTGGCCCTTGCGCATGCGCAGCAGCAGCTCGCGCGGGCTCAGCGCCGGCTGCAGTGCGTATTCGCCGAACTTGAGTCTGCCGGCCACGCCCAGCTCGCGCGCAAGCAGCTGCCACTGCAGATCGCTGCCCTGGGTCACGCCGGCGGCGCGCAGCTTGCGCAGCACGCCGTTGAGCGAGGCACCGCGCGCCACTTCCACGCTGGGCTGGGTCGCCTGCAGCGGTTGCTCGGCGAAGGCGCGATAGCCGTGCCACCACCACGCGCCGGCCGCGGCGAGCAGCAGCGCCAGCACCAGCAATGCCGCCAGCAGGGTCAGACACCCGCGTTTAGCCCAAGCCACGACCACCTCGGAGCGAATTCAATGGCGTGCAGGATACCGCGCGGCCGGCATGGCCCGGTATCGCGTCGCGTCGCCCCGCTCACGGCTCCAGCGCGCGCAGCAGGCCGCGCGCCTTGGCCCGGGTCTCGTCGAGTTCGCGCTCCGGGTCGGAGTCGAACACGATGCCGGCGCCGGTACGGAACTGCACCTGCGCGCCGTCCACCTCGGCGGTGCGGATGAGGATGTTCAGGTCCATGTCGCCGTCGCGGTTGAGCCAGCCGAACGCGCCGGTGTAGGCGCCGCGCGGGGTCTGCTCCAGCTCGGCGATGATCTGCATGCAGCGCACCTTGGGGCAGCCGGTGATGGTGCCGCCCGGGAAGGTGGCGCGGATCGTCTCGCCCGGAGTCGTTCCCGCACGCAGCCGGCCGCGCACGTTGCTGACGATGTGGTGCACGTGGGCGTAGCTCTCCACGGTCATCAGCTCGTCGACCTCGACACTGCCCGGCGCGCAGATCCGCCCCAGGTCGTTGCGCTCCAGGTCGATCAGCATCACGTGCTCGGCGCGCTCCTTGGGGTGCCCGACCAGTTCGCGGATGCGCGCGGCCTCGTCGTCGCCCGGCGCGCGTGCGCGGGTGCCGGCGATCGGCCGGGTCTCGACCACGTCGCCGCG
>NZ_AQOJ01000579.1:0-2950 GCF_000364685.1 Xanthomonas sp. SHU 166 | reverse complement strand
CCACGAAACGGCCAGCGCGGCTCGTCGCGTTCGCAGCGTTCGGCCTGCCAGTGCGCGTCCAGCGCATCGAGGAAATCGCCGGCGACCGCCGTGCCATCCAACGCGCGGGTGACCCAGTCGCGCTCCAGCCGCAGGCCCCGCCCGTCGGCGACCAGCAACAGATCCCAGCGCCCCTGCGCCGTGCCCGACGCCGCCGATTCCAGCAACACCGGATACCGCTGCGGCGCCAGGCGATGCAGCGCCAGCAGATCGACCTCGGCCGGCAAGGGAACGGTACGCAGCATCGAAGATCCGCTGGAAGAATGAAAGAAACGTCAGGAAACGGAAGGCGTCGCCAGACAAGCCCTAAGCGAGGCCGCAGCAGCGCGCGCGGACCTCACGCGCGCCGCTGGATAGATGGACGCGCGCGATGGGAGTGAGGCGCGGGCTGCGACGATTCCCGATTCCCTATTCCCGATTCCCGATTCCCGGCCCTCAGACCCGCTTGAACACCAACGTCCCGTTGGTCCCGCCGAAGCCGAACCCATTGGACATCGCCACGTCGATCTTCTTCTCGCGCGCCACGTTCGGCACGTAGTCCAGGTCGCAGCCTTCGCCCGGCTCGTGCAGGTTGATGGTCGGCGGGATGATGCCGGCGTGGATCGCCATCACCGAGAAGATCGCTTCGGCACCGCCGGCGGCGCCGAGCAGGTGGCCGGTCATCGACTTGGTGGAGCTGACCATGGTCTTGTAGGCGTGATCGCCCAGCGCACGCTTCATCGCCAGGGTCTCGGCCAGGTCGCCCAGCGGCGTGGAGGTGCCGTGCGCGTTGAGGTAGTCGATCTGGTCCGGATTGAGCTTGGCGTCCTTCATCGCCGCCACCATGCTGCGCGCGGCGCCTTCGCCGTCCTCGCTCGGGGCGGTCATGTGGAAGGCGTCGGAGCTGGCGCCGAAACCGACCAGCTCGGCGTAGATGCGCGCGCCGCGCGCCTTGGCGTGTTCGTACTCTTCCAGCACCAGCACGCCGGCGCCGTCGCCGAGCACGAAGCCGTCGCGCTCCTTGTCCCACGGGCGCGAGGCGGCGGCGGGATCGTCGTTGCGGGTGGACATCGCCTTCATCGAGCAGAAGCCGCCCACCGAGGTCGGCGAGGAGCCGCGCTCGGCGCCGCCGGCCAGCATCACGTCGGCGTCGCCGTGCTGGATCATGCGCATCGCGGTGCCGATGGAATGGTTGGAGGTGGCGCAGGCCGAGACCGCGGAGAAGGTCGGCCCCTTCAGCCCTTTGATCAGGCTCACCTGGCCCGGCAGCATGTTGATGATGGTGCTGGGCACGTAGAACGGCGAGATCTTGCGCGCGCCGCCCTCGTGGAATTTGACGGTCTGCTCCTCGATGCCGAGCAGGCCGCCGATGCCGGAGCCGAGGATCGCGCCGATGCGCTCGGCATTGGCCTCGGTGATCTCCAGGCCGGAATCGTCCAGCGCCATGAACGAGGCGCCGACGCCGTAATGGATGAACGAGTCCATCTTGCGCGCGTCCTTGGACGAGATGAACTTGGTCGGATCGAAATCCTTGATCTCGCCGGCGATCTTGGTGGTGAACTGAGACGCATCGATCTGGGTGATCGGGCCGATGCCGGAGCGTCCGTTGACGATCCCTTCCCAACTGCTGGCCAGGTCATTGCCCAACGGCGACACCAGGCCCATGCCGGTTACGACGACACGACGGCTCATTGCGAAATCTCCTCACCGCGATACGCGCGGCCTTGACGCTGTAAAAACACAGGGCCGCATGCGCGGCCCCATGGGATTGTCACGCGCATCGGGCCCACGCAGGCGCCGATGGCGATCGCGAACGCAGCCTCAGCTCTTGACGTGCGCCTTGACGTAGTCGATGGCCTGCTGCACCGAGGTGATCTTCTCGGCTTCTTCGTCCGGGATCTCGCACTCGAACTCTTCTTCCAGGGCCATCACCAGCTCGACGGTGTCCAGCGAGTCGGCACCCAGGTCATCGACGAACGATGCGTTGTTGGTGACTTCTTCTTCCTTGACGCCGAGCTGTTCGACGACGATTTTCTTGACGCGTTCTTCGATGGTGCTCATTGGGATATCGCTCCAGATGGAGTAGTGGTGGTTCGAGTTTTAGGATCCCCGCACACGGATGTGCGGTGCTCCTGTGAGGGACTCACAAAACGCCATCGGGCTGCGATGGCCGCGTTGGGTAGTGTAGTGGAAACCGACTGGCCCTTGCAGCACTGCACAAATGCCGGCCGATCAGCCACTTAGGCGCGTCCGTTGCGCCGCAGGCTCACGGCATGTACATCCCGCCGTTCACGTGCAGGGTTTCGCCGGTGATGTAGCCGGCGCCGGGCCCGGCCAGGAACGCCACCGCGTTGGCGATGTCGGACGGCTGGCCGAGCTGGCCGAGCGCGATCTGCTCCAGCAGCGCGGTGCGCTGCGCTTCCGGCAGCGCCTTGGTCATGTCGGTGTCGATGAAGCCCGGCGCGACCACGTTGACGGTGATGCCGCGCGAGCCGATTTCCTTGGCCATCGACTTGGAGAAGGCGATGATGCCGGCCTTGGCCGCGGCGTAGTTGGCCTGGCCCGGATTGCCGGTCACGCCGACCACCGAGGCGATGTTGACGATGCGGCCCTTGCGCGCCTTCATCATGCCGCGCAGCACCGCCTTGGAGGTGCGGAACACGCTGGTCAGGTTGGTGTCGATGATCGCCTGCCAGTCGTCGTCCTTCATCCGCATCAGCAGGTTGTCGCGGGTGATGCCGGCGTTGTTGACCAGGATCGAGACCGGGCCGAATTCCTTGGCGATCGCCTCGATCAGCGCATCGACCGCGGCGCCGTCGGTGACGTCCAGCGCGCGGCCGTGGCCGCCATGGGCGGCCAGGCGCGCGCCGATCGCTTGCGCGCCGGCGTCGGAGGTGGCGGTGCCGATGACGGTGGCGCCCTGCGCGGCCAG
>NZ_AQOJ01000578.1:0-757 GCF_000364685.1 Xanthomonas sp. SHU 166 | reverse complement strand
TCGTCGGCGATGGCGGCACCGATGCCGCGGCTGGCGCCGGTGACCAGCGCGATCTCGCCCTGCAATGGCTTGCTCATCTGCGTTTCCTTGGAGACGGACGGCGCATGGCGCCGGGGGAAAGGAGGGAAACCAGCGCGGGCGAACGGCGCACCGCGCGGCGGCCGGCGATCAGGAGGCCCAGGCCTCGCGCGCGCCGGCGAACTCGGCAGGCGTGCCCAGGGCACGGCCGTCGAGCGACTTGTCGATGCGCTTGACCAGCCCGGTCAGCACCTTGCCCGGGCCGCACTCGGCCAGGCGGGTGGCGCCGCCGGCGGCCAGCGCCTGCACGCAGCCGGTCCAGCGCACCGGCAGGTACAACTGCTCGACCAGCGCCTGGCGGATCGCCTCGACGCCGTCGTGCACCTGCGCATCGGCGTTCTGCACCACCGGCAGTTGCGGCGCCTGCCACGCCAGTCCGCGCATCGCCTCGGCCAGGCGGTTGGCCGCCTCGCGCATCAGCGGGGTGTGCGAGGGCACGCTGACCGCCAGCTTCACCGCCTTGCGCACGCCGCGCTCGGCCAGCAGCGCCAGCGCACGGTCGACCGCCGCGGCATCGCCGCCGATCACCACCTGCCCCGGCGAGTTGTAGTTGGCCGGCACCACCACCTGGCTGCCGGCGGCCTGCGCGCAGACCTCCTCGACCAGCGCGTCCTCGGCGCCGAGCACGGCGGCCATCGCGCCCACGCCGGCCGGCGCGGCGTCCTGCATCAGTTGCCCG
>NZ_AQOJ01000577.1:0-867 GCF_000364685.1 Xanthomonas sp. SHU 166 | reverse complement strand
GGCAGGTGCTGGCGCTGCTGTCGCGCGGGCTGACCAATGCCGCGCTCGGCGCCGAACTCGGCATCAGCGCCGGCACCGCCAAGGTCCACGTCGAGCGCATCCTGCACAAGCTGCAGGTGGCCGACCGCACCCAGGCCGCGGTGGTCGCGGTGCAGGCCGGGGTGGCGCTGTGAAGGCGCTAACGCGGCGCTGGAACGACTGGCCGCTGACCCGCAAGAGCCTGGCGCTGGTGGCGCTGCCGCTGTTGCTGCTGGTGGCGGCGCTGGTGGCGATCTACAGCGTGGAGCGGCAGAACATCGCCGCCGAGAACGACGTGCGCCGCACTCTGCAGTTGCTCAGCGACCTGCATGAAGCGCATGCGCTGCTGGCCGAGACCGCCGCCGGCGTGCGCGGCTACCGGCTGGTGCGCCAGGACGCGTTCCTGACCCCGTACCGCGACGCCGAGCCGCGGCTGAAGACCGTGGTGCAGCGCCTGTCGCAGCGCATCACCGATCCGCTGCAGGCGCAGCGCTTCGCCCGCATCCAGCCGCTGTTCGAGGAGAAGATGCAGGGCTGGCGGCGGCTGCTGGCGCCGGACCTGAGCCGCGAGGAAGAGATCCGCCAACTGCGCGAGGGCAAGGTCACCCTCGACATCCTGCGCGCGGAACTGCGCGAGCTGCGCAACTACGAGACCGCGCAGTTGCAGGTGCGTACCGCCAAGGCGCAGGCGCTGCGCCAGCGCAACCTGCTGATCACCCTGTGCGCGGCGATGCTGGGCGGGCTCGGCGCGGTGCTCGCGGTGGCCTGGTTCGCCTCGTCGCTGTCGCGGCGCCTGCGCCAGCTCTCGGCCAACGCCGACCGCCTCGGCGACGGCCGGCCGCTGGCGCC
>NZ_AQOJ01000576.1:0-7837 GCF_000364685.1 Xanthomonas sp. SHU 166 | reverse complement strand
GGCCCCTGCCAAGACCAAGGCGGCCGCCAAGCCTGCGGCCAAGGCCGCCGCCCCGCGCAAGGCCGCGACGCCGCCCAGGCTGGCCGCGACCGTGCCGGCGACCGCCAAGGTGATCGACGCGGCGCCGGCCGCCAGCGCCTTCAGCCTGGCCTCGGTGTTCGCGGCGCTGCGCAAGCGCTATCCGGCCGCGCGCCAGGAGGAGGCGCAGACCTTCGCCGAAGAGTTCTACAAGCGCATGGAGGAGGACGAGTTCCCCCACCACAGCGCGCAGGAGTGGGCGGCGCTGGCCGCGTCGATGCTGGAGTTCGCACGCAAGCGCAAGCCGGGCACGGTCAATGTGCGGGTGTTCAACCCGAACCTGAAGGACGACGGCTGGGAGTCGTCGCACACGGTGCTGCAGATCGTCAACGACGATATGCCGTTCCTGGTCGATTCGGTGAGCATGGCGCTGGCCGAGCTGGGCATCGGCGTGCACGTGCTCGGCCACCCGGTGCTGCGCATGCAGCGCGACAAGGGCGGCACGCTGGAGAACGTGGGCGAGGGCAAGGCGGAATCGCTGATGGCGCTGGAGATCGACCGCCAGCCGCCGGAAGACATGGCGCAGGTGGAAGCGGCGATCCGGCGCATCCTCGGCGAGGTGCGCAACATCGTGCGCGACTGGGGCGGCATGCGCGAGAAGATGCTGGCGCTGGCCGACGACCTGACCACGCGGCGCCTGCCGGTGGACGACAAGGGCCGGCGCGAGGCGCAGGAATTCCTGCGCTGGGCCGCGGCCGACCATTTCACCTTCTTCGGCTACCGCGAGTACCGGGTGGAGAAACAGGGCGGCGAAGACGTGCTGGCGCCGCTGGAAGACAGCGGCCTGGGCCTGCTGCGCGGGCAGGACAAGTCGCCGGCGCGGCCGGTGCGCACGCTGGCCGCACACGGTCTCAGCGAGTCCGGCACCAAGGAAGCGTTGATCCTGACCAAGACCAATGCGCGCTCGCGGGTGCACCGCAGCGGCTACATGGACTACATCGGCGTGCTGGAGTTCGACGCCAAGGGCCGCATCGTCGCCGAACAGCGCTTCCTCGGCCTGTTCACCTCCAGCGCCTACAACCGCCGCCCGTGGGAGATCCCGCTGGTGCGCGAGCGCTTCGACTACGTGATGCGCAAGTCCGAACTGACCCCGAGCAGCCACAGCGGCAAGGCGCTGCGCCATATCCTGGAGACGCTGCCGCGCGAGGAGCTGTTCCAGTCCAACGAGGAAGAGCTGTACCGCACCGCGATGGGCATTCTTGGCCTGCAGGAGCGGGTGCGCAGCCGCCTGTTCCTGCGCCGCGACAAGTACGGCCGCTTCATTTCCGCGCTGGTGTACATCCCGCGCGAGCGTTTCAACACCGACGTGCGCCTGCGCATCGAGGCCTTGCTGAAGGACGCGCTGCACGGCGAGTACATCGATTCCAACGTGGTGCTGGGCGAATCGCCGCTGGCGCAGCTGCACATGATCGTGCGGCCCAAGCCCGGCGAGGCGCTGGAGTTCGACACCACCGAACTGGAATCGCGCCTGGCGCACCTGCTGCGCAACTGGCACGACGACCTGCGCGAGGCGCTGGTGGCCAGCTGCGGCGAGCGCGATGGTCTGCGCCTGGCCGCCGGCTACGGCCGCGCGCTGCCGGCCGGCTATATCGAGGAGTCGACCGCGCAGATCGCCGCGCGCGACGTCGAACGCCTGGCCGCACTGCGCGGTCCGGAAGACCTGCACCTGAGCCTGCAGGCGCTGCGTCGCGACGGCGCCGACAGCCTGCGCCTGAAGCTGTACCGCCAGCACGACGACCTGCCGCTGTCGGACGTGCTGCCGATGATGGAGAACCTGGGCCTGCGGGTGATCTCCGAGCGTCCGTATCGGCTGGTGGTCGATGGCACCGCGCTGTCCATCCAGGACTTCGAGGTCGAGCCGCTGGCCGGCAGCATCGATGTGGCCGCGGCCGACGCGCCGCTGTGCGAGGCGTTCGTGCGGATCTGGCGCGGCGACGCCGAGAACGACGGCTTCAACCGCCTGATCGTCGGCGCCAGCCTGAGCTGGCGCCAGGTCGCGGTGCTGCGCGGCTACTGCAAGTACCTGCTGCAGACCGGCGTGCCGTTCTCGCAGGCTTACGTGGAAGAGACCTGCAATCGCTATCCGCTGCTGGCGCGGCTGCTGGTGGAGCTGTTCGAGGCGCGCTTCGATCCGGCCACCGGCAACGAGAGCAAGGCGCAGATCGCCGAGGGACAGGCCGCGCTGACGGCGCAACTGCACCTGCTGGCCAAGGACGATGCCGCGGCGCTGAAGGCGCTGCAGCCGGTGATCGATGCGCGCAGCGGCAGCCGCGACGCGCAGCTGGAGGCGGTCTCGGCCGCGTTGCTGAAGCTGTTCGACCAGGTCGCCAGCCTCGACGAGGACCGCATCCTGCGCAGCTTCAAGGGCGTGATCGAGGCGACCCTGCGCACCAGCCACTACCAGCGCACCGCCGATGGCGGGCTGGGTCACTGCATCAGCTTCAAGCTGGATTCGGCCAAGGTGCCGGACCTGCCCAAGCCGCGTCCGTACCGCGAGATCTTCGTGTACGGCCCGCGCGTGGAAGGCGTGCACCTGCGCTTCGGCGCGGTGGCGCGTGGCGGCCTGCGCTGGTCCGACCGGCGCGAGGACTTCCGCACCGAGGTGCTGGGCCTGGTCAAGGCGCAGATGGTCAAGAACACGGTGATCGTGCCGGTCGGCGCCAAGGGCGGCTTCTTCTGCAAGCGCCCGCCGGTCGGCGGCGACCGCGACGCGGTGCTGGCCGAAGGCATCGCCTGCTACAAGCTGTTCATCCAGGGCCTGCTGGACATCACCGACAACATCGTCGGCGGCAAGATCGTGCCGCCGCCGCAGGTGGTACGCCACGACCAGGACGATCCGTACCTGGTGGTCGCCGCCGACAAGGGCACGGCCACCTTCTCCGACATCGCCAACGGCCTGGCGCTGGACCACGGCTTCTGGCTGGGCGACGCGTTCGCCTCCGGCGGCTCGGTTGGCTACGACCACAAGGGCATGGGCATCACCGCGCGCGGCGCCTGGGAGTCGGTCAAGCGCCACTTCCGCGCGCTGGGCCGCGACTGCCAGAGCGAGGACTTCACCTGCGTGGGCATCGGCGACATGTCCGGCGACGTGTTCGGCAACGGCATGCTGCTGTCGCGCCACATCCGCCTGCTGGCCGCGTTCGACCACCGCCACATCTTCCTCGACCCGAACCCGGACGCGGCGGCGTCCTTCGCCGAGCGCGAGCGCCTGTTCAAGCTGCCGCGCTCCAGCTGGGCCGACTACGACGCCAAGCTGATCAGCGCCGGCGGCGGCATCTACCCGCGCACGCTCAAGTCGATCGAGATCAGCGCGCCGGTGCGCGAGGCGCTGGGCCTGGAGCCGGGCGTCAAGCAACTCTCGCCGAACGACCTGATGAACGCCATCCTCAAGGCGCCGGTGGACCTGTTCTGGAATGGCGGCATCGGCACCTACGTCAAGGCCGCCAGCGAGACCCACGGCGACGTCGGCGACCGCGCCAACAACGGCCTGCGCGTCAACGGCGGCGAGCTGCGCTGCAAGGTGGTGGGCGAGGGCGGCAACCTCGGCCTGACCCAGCTCGGCCGCATCGAGGCCGCGCAGGTCGGGGTGCTGCTCAACACCGACTTCATCGACAACTCGGCCGGCGTGGATACGTCCGACCACGAGGTCAACATCAAGATCCTGCTCAACGACGTGGTGCAGGCCAAGAAGCTGACCCTGGACGCGCGCAACAAGCTGCTGGCGTCGATGACCGACGAAGTGGCCGAGCTGGTGCTGTGGGACAACATCCGCCAGAACCAGGCGCTGAGCCTGATGGAGCGGATGAGCGTCACCCGCCTGGGCTCCAAGCAGCACTTCATCCGCACCCTGGAGGCGCAGGGCCTGCTCGACCGGCAGATCGAATACCTGCCCTCGGACGCGGAGATCTCTGCGCGCAAGGCGCGCGGCCAGGGCCTGACCCGTCCGGAACTGGCGGTGCTGCTGTCCTATTCCAAGCTGGTGGCGTTCCAGCAGCTGCTGGAGTCGGACATCCCCGAGGACCCGTACCTGTCCAAGGAGCTGCAGCGCTACTTCCCGCAGCCGCTGCAGAAGAAGTACGCCGATGCGATGGAGCGGCACCGTCTCAAGCGCGAGATCATCGCCACCGCGGTGACCAACACCACCATCAACCGGATGGGCGCCACCTTCCTGATGCGCATGCAGGAAGACACCGGCCGCAGCATCGCCGAGGTCGCCAAGGCCTACACCATCAGCCGCGAGACGCTGGATGCGCGCGCGCTGTGGACGCAGATCGACGCGCTGGACGGCAAGGTGCCCGAGTCGGTGCAGATCGACGCGCTGGAGGTGATCTGGACGCTGCAGCGCGCCTTCGTGCGCTGGCTGCTGTTCCGCCCGGGCCCGATGCCGGGCATCACCGCGGCGGTGGAGCGCTACTACGAGCCGTTCAACGACATCCGCGTCGCCTCCGGCGTGCTGCCCGATTCGCAGCGTCCGCGCTACGAGGCGCTGGTGCAGGAGTGGCAGGACAAGGGCCTGCCGCCGGCGCTCGCCCAGCAGCTGTCGGAACTGCGCTTCCTGGAGCCGGCGTTCGACATCATCGAGATGGCGCGCAACCGCAAGCTCAAGCCGGTGGAGGTGTCGAAGGTGCACTTCCGCCTTGGCGAGGCGCTGCAGTTGCCGTGGCTGTTCGAGCAGATCGACGCGCTGGAGGTCAACGGCCGCTGGCATGCGGTGGCCCGCGGCGTGCTGCGCGACGAACTGGCCAAGCACCACAGTGCGCTGGCCGGCCAGGCGCTGAGCCTGCCGGGCGGCACCGCCGAGGCCAAGGTGCAGCACTGGCTGCAGCGCGACGACAGCAGCCTGCGCTTCACCCTGAGCATGCTGCAGGAACTGGCTGCGCAGAAGACGCTGGACTACCCGACGGTGTCGGTGGCGGTGCAGCGACTCGGCCAGCTGGCGGCGCACGGCGTCTGACCGATCGCGCCGATGGCCAGGCCCGCGCGTGCGGGCCTGGCCCACTGCGGTAGCGCGTCGCCCGATGGTGACGCATGGCGCGTGGCAGGCGATTACTGTCACGCGTCCTTGGCGGGGATCCGCGCTCGCCTCACGTTCTTCGTTGGAGCCAGGCCGGCGGCGCACCGCTGCGGCGACCGACCGCGTCATGCAAGGCCGCGGGATTCTGACAGCCCGCGCTGATACGATCCGCGCCATCGGGCGAGCACACGGCTGCAGCGCCGCATTTCGAGGCGTACATGCTGTACCTGGCCATCCCCGCAGTGCTCCTGTTGTTGATCGTCTTCCTGGCACTGCAGCCTCCGCTGGAGCTGCGGCTGCAGCGTGCGCTGCAGCAGGCACGGCAGGGCGACCTGCGACGCTTGCGTGCACTTGCTAGGAAATCGGTGGGCGATGCCGCGTATGCGCTGTTTTTGCAGCTGGACGCCAACGGCGAGCAGGCCGCGGCACTGGCGGCACTGAAGCGTGCGGTCTATGCCCGCACCTGGCTGGACATCCGTGGCTGCAGCGTGGCCATGCGCGCGTACGGCCGCCGTCGCTTCCTGGGCGTGGGCACCATCCCGGACCATGCCGCGCTGCTGGCCGAATGGAGCCGCCCCGGCTGGTGCTCGGGTGCCGGCTGGGAACCCGAACTGGCCTGGATCCAGGCCTGCGGCCCGGAGCCGTGCCGGGATCTGGCGCGGGCCTGGTATTGGCTGTGCCTGGCCGATGCGCGCAGGCAGGAGGGGATGGGCGAGATCCGGTCGGTGGAGCTGGCGCAGCAGGTGCGGGAGCATCTGGGCCCGCTGGTGCCGGCATCGGTACGCCAGGCGATGCAGGAGCAGGCGACAGAGACTGCGTGCCGCGACTTCGTGTCCGGCAGATAAGGCGGGCGGAGCGACTCGGCCCGGTACCGGGCACCGGCCTGCAATGGCTGTCGCCGCAGGTCCCATCACAGCGCGGTGCGGACGCGGCATGCAACTGCCGCGGATTGGCCGCTGTCTCGGCTGCAAGCGCGTGCCGCCGGTTCGCCGCCGCGCGCCGGTCATGGCGCCCCGGGTATGATCGGGGCCATGAACGCTTCCGTCCTGCCGTCCTCGCCCCGCATCTGTTTCCTCGCCAGCGTCGCGCCGGAGGCGCAGCACGCGCGTACCCAACTGGTCGGGCGCTACGGCGATTGCGAGCCGGCCGACGCCGATGTGCTGTGCGCGCTCGGCGGCGACGGCTTCATGCTGCAGACCCTGCATCGCCACGGCAGCCTGGGCAAGCCCGTGTTCGGCATGAAGCTGGGCACGGTCGGCTTCCTGATGAACCAGTTCCGCGACGACGACCTGGTCGCGCGCTTGGCCCTGGCCGAGCCGGCCAAGCTGCGGCCGCTGGAAATGCTGGCGCAGACCGAATCCGGCGCCACCACCGGCTCGCTGGCCTACAACGAGGTCTCGCTGCTGCGGCAGACCCGACAGGCCGCGCACGTGAGCATCGATCTCAACGGCCAGACCCGGGTCGACGAACTGATCTGCGACGGCGTGCTGGTGTCGACCCCGGCCGGCAGCACCGCCTACAACTCCTCCGCGCACGGACCGATCCTGCCGCTGGGCTCGCACACCCTGGCGCTGACCCCGATCGCGCCGTACCGGCCGCGGCGCTGGCGCGGCGCGATCCTCAAGGCCGACATCGAGGTGCGCTTCCGCGTGCTGGATCCGTACAAACGCCCGGTCAGCGTCACCGCCGACTCGCACGAGACCCGCGACGTGGTCGAAGTCACCATCCGCGAATCCCGCGACCGCCTGGTCACCCTGCTGTTCGATCCGGAGCACAATCTGGAGGAGCGGATCTTGAGCGAGCAATTTATGGTGTAGGGGCGGGGAGTGGGGAATCGGGAATGGGGAATCGCAAGAGCGGTTTCCTGACAATTCCCTTTCCCTGGATAAATTCCACGCCCGCAAACCGCTTTTCCCTATTCCCCATTCCCGATTCCCCACTCCCAGCCCAAAATGTCCGACAACTCCCCCCGTCTGCTCACCGTCGCGGTCACCTCGCGCGCCCTGTTCGATCTGGAAGAGGGCCATGCCCTGTTCGAGCGCGAGGGGGTGGAGGCGTACAGCGCGTATCAGCGCGAGCGCGAGGACGATGTGCTGACGCCCGGGGTGGCGTTTCCGGTGGTGCGCAAGCTGTTGGCGCTGAACCAGGGCACGCCGCCGGAGACGCCGCCGGTGGAGGTGATCCTGCTCTCGCGCAATTCCGCCGACACCGGGCTGCGCATCTTCAACTCGATCCAGCACTACGGGCTGGGCATCGTCCGCGCCACCTTCACCTCCGGCGAGGCGACCTGGCCTTACGTCAAGCCGTTCGGCACCGATCTGTTCCTGTCGGCCAACCCGGAGTCGGTGCGGCGCGCGCTCAGCCATGGCATCGCCGCGGCGACCATCCTGCCCAAGCCGCCCGGCGAGCATGCGCAGGAAGCGGCCGCGGCCGCCGGCGCGATCGATGCCGATCGCCTGTCCACCCAGTTGCGCATCGCCTTCGACGGCGATGCGGTGATCTTCGGCGACGAAGGCGAGCGCTTCTCGCGCGAGCAGGGCGTGGAGGCGTTCGGCCGCTACGAGCGCGAGAACGCGCGCGAGCCGCTGACCGGCGGGCCGTTCCGTAATTTCCTGTCGGCGCTGCATGCGCTGCAGTCCGCATTCCCGGCCGGCGAGGCCTCGCCGATCCGCACCGCGCTGGTCACCGCACGCTCGGCGCCGGCGCACGAGCGGGTGATCCGCACCCTGCGCGAATGGGGCGTGC
>NZ_AQOJ01000575.1:0-544 GCF_000364685.1 Xanthomonas sp. SHU 166 | reverse complement strand
ACGCCGCGGCCGCCGCCCAGGCGCTGCGTGCGGACTGGGCGCAGGCCGAGGACGCGCAGGTGCTGCCGGCCGACCTGGAGCCGGGCTACACCGATGCGGCGCACTTCGGCTACGGCCGCCTGGCGCTGCTGGAGAAGGCCCTGATGACCGGCAAGCTCGCCAGCGCGGTGATCCGCGACGGCGGCGGCCCGCGGCTGGGCCTGGCCGCGCCGGTCTCGCTGGGCGGCAACGCCGGGGTGGTGTATCTGCGCCTGCCACTGGCGCTGCTGACCGACCCGGTCGCGCAGGCATCGGTGCCGGGCACCGGCTATCTGGCCCTGCGCCAGGGCGGCTACGACGTGATCGCCGCCGGCGACAATGCGCTGCACGATCGCGCCGACGCGATGTCGCGCCCGGTCGGCGACAGCGGCCTGCGCATGGTCGCCTCGCTGCCGGATACCGAAGCCGGTCCGCTGGGGCTGGGCGCACTGCCCTGCCTGCTGGTCGCCGGCCTGTGCCTGGTGCTGGGCGCGCTGTTGTTGCTGGCCGCGCGCGGGCGCCTGCC
>NZ_AQOJ01000574.1:0-1662 GCF_000364685.1 Xanthomonas sp. SHU 166 | reverse complement strand
CAGGCGGCCGCGTCGCGCGCGTCCAGGCCCAGTGCGCCGAGCACGTGGCGCAGGGTGTCGTCGGCGACCGTGCGCGGCGTGTCGCCGGCATCGATCCAGTCGACCAGCAGGCCGGCGGCGTCGGCCAGGGTATGCAGGGAAGTGTCGGTCATGGGCAGGGCGAACCGGGCAGCAAGGCAAAAGAGGGATCCGCCGCGGTCCAGCCCACACGCGCCGGCAGCGCGTGCGCGGCGGTGGGCAGCGAACGAGGTGGCCAGCGTGCCGGGGACGCTGTCGCGATGGCGTCGCGACAGCGGGTGCTCATGCGGCGTTGCCGGGCCGGTAGCGCGCGACGAAGGCGTTGGGCGGCAACTGCGCGGCGTCGTCGCCGGCGTTCTCCGCATGCACGGTGCTGCCGGGCAAGTCCAGCGCCACCGGCGCGTCGCCGAAGTTGGCCGCCACGTGCCATTCGCCGTCGCCTAGGCGCCAGCCCGCGGCGATCGCCTTAGGTCCGATCACCCGCGCCCCCAGCGCGCTGGCTTGGCCGAGCGCCGGCACCAGGTGCTGGCGGCGCAGCGCCAGCAACGCCGCGAACCAGTCGCGCCAGCGCGCGCCGTCGCCATGGGTGGCGTCGCTGATGTCGGCGATGGAGGCCTGGAAGGTGCTCGGCGCGTTGGGGTCGGGAATGGTGGCGCGCTGTTCCGGATCGGCGAAGGCGGCGAACTGCGCGAACTCGCGGCGCCGGCCCTCGCGCACCGCCTCGTCCAGCGGCGGCGCGAAATCGGTGAAGAACTGGAACGGGGTGCGGCTGCCCCACGGCTCGCCCATGAAGAACAGCGGGATCATCGGGGTCAGTGCGGTCAGCGCCAGCGCCGCGCGCAGCGCCGGTTCGCTCACCTGGGTGATCAGCCGGTCGCCGCGGGCGCGATTGCCGATCTGGTCGTGGTTCTGCGCGAAGATCACGAACTTGTGCGGCGGCAGGTGGCCGCTGGGCTCGCCGCGCGCGTGCCCGCGATGGTCGGCCTGGCCCTGGAAGGCGAAGCCTTCGCCGAGCACCCGCGCCAGGTGCTGCGCCGGCGCGTCGGCGAAGCCGGCGTAGTAGCCCTCGTGCTCGTCGGTCAGCAGCACGTGCAGGCTGTTGTGGAAGTCGTCGTCCCACTGCGCGCTGTAGCCGCGCTCCAGCACATCGGCCTGGTTGGCCTCGTTCTCCAGCACCAGGTGCACGTGGCGCCCGTCGGCCACGCTGGCCGTGATCGCCTCGCGCAGGGTATCGAGGAAGGCGTTGGGCACGATCGCGTGCACGGCATCCAGGCGCAGGCCGTCGAAGCGGTATTCGTGCAGCCACATCAGCGCGTTGTCGATGAAGTAGCGCTGCACCGGCGCCAGGCGGAAGTCGATCGCCGCGCCCCAGGGCGTCGGCGCATCCTCGCGGAAGAAGGTCGAGGCGTACTGGCCCAGGTAATTGCCGTCCGGGCCGAAGTGGTTGTAGACCACATCCAGGAACACGCTCAGGCCCAGGCCGTGGGCTTCGTCGATCAGCGCCTTGAGTTCGTCGGGATGGCCGTAGGCCGAGGCCGGCGCGTACGGCAGCACGCCGTCGTAGCCCCAGTTGTGGCGGCCGGGGAATTCGGCCAGCGGCATCAGTTCGATCGCGGTGACGCCGAGCGCGGCCAGGGTCGGCAG
>NZ_AQOJ01000573.1:0-2882 GCF_000364685.1 Xanthomonas sp. SHU 166 | reverse complement strand
TGCCGCCGATCGTCGCCGAACACCAGCTCCACGCGCTCGGCATCCGGCGCCCACAGCGCGAAGG
Source organism: Xanthomonas sp. SHU 166 (assembly GCF_000364685.1). Taxonomy (NCBI): domain Bacteria; kingdom Pseudomonadati; phylum Pseudomonadota; class Gammaproteobacteria; order Lysobacterales; family Lysobacteraceae; genus Xanthomonas; species Xanthomonas sp. SHU 166. The sequence goes on along the minus strand of NZ_AQOJ01000573.1, from coordinate 2,818 downwards.
CGACCTCGCCATTGGCGCCCGGCCAGGCGCCGGGGCGCAGCGCCGCACGCGGGGCGGCAGGGGAGTCGATCGATGCAGCGGTCGTGGCCATGGTCAAAGGTCCGGTTGCAGCCAAAGGGTCGACAGCGGCGGCAGGGTCAGCGCCAGCGATTGCGCATGCCCGTGCATCGGCTGCGGCAGGGTCGACAGCACACCGCCGTTGCCCTGGTTGGAACCGCCGTAATAGCCGCTGTCGCTGTTGAGAATCTCGCGCCAGCGTCCGCCACGCGGCACCCCCACGCGGTAATCGTGGTGGACGGTCGGCGTGAAGTTGCTCACCGCCAGCAGCGGCGGCGTATCGTCATCGCGGTCGTGGCGGACGAAGGCGAACACGCTGTTGTGGTGATCGTCGGCGATGCTCCACTCGAAGCCGTCGCTGCTGCGGTCGCTTCGGTACAGCGCCGGCAACGCACGCAATTGCCGGTTGAGGTCGGCGACCAGGCGCGCGACGCCGCGGTGCTCGGGCTGCTGCGCCTGCACCCAGTCCAGCGGCCGGTCGTGGTCCCAGTCCTGCCACTGCCCGAACTCGCAGCCCATGAACAGCAGTTTGCGTCCGGGATGCGCCCACATGAAGGCCAGGTAGGCGCGCAGGTTGGCGAAGCGCTGCCAGGCGTCGCCGGGCATGCGCGCCAGCAGCGAGCCCTTGCCGCGCGCCACCTCGTCGTGCGACAGCGGCAGCACGAAATGCTCGGAGAACGCGTACACCAGGCCGAAGCTCATCTCGCTGTGGTGGTGCTGCCGGTGCAGCGGATCGCGCTGCAGGTAGCGCAGGGTGTCGTGCGCCCAGCCCATGTTCCACTTGTGGCTGAAGCCCAGGCCGCCCTGCGCCGTGGGCGCGGTCGCACCCGGCCACGCGGTGGATTCCTCGGCGATGGTGCGCACGCCCGGGAAGCGCTGCGCGATCTCGTCGTTGAGCCGGCGCAGGAAGGCGATCGCCTCCAGGTTCTCGCGGCCGCCATGGGCGTTGGGAATCCACTCGCCGGCGTTGCGGCCGTAGTCGCGGTACAGCATCGCCGCCACCGCATCCACGCGCAGGCCGTCGACGTGGAAGCGCTCGATCCACTCCAGCGCGCTGCCGATCAGGTAAGCCACCACTTCCGGGCGGCCGTAGTTGTAGACCAGCGTATTCCACTCGCGGTGCACGCCTTCGCGCGGGTCGGCGTGTTCGTACAGGGCGCTGCCGTCGAAGCGCTGCAGGCCGTGCGCATCGTCGGGGAAGTGCGCACCGACCCAATCCAGCAACACGCCGATGCCAGCCTGGTGACAGGCATCGACGAAGCGCGCGAAGCCGTCGGCGTCGCCATGGCGCGCGGTGGGGGCGTACAGGCCCAGCGGTTGGTAGCCCCAGGAGCCGCCGAACGGATACTCGGCGATCGGCAGCAGTTCGATATGGGTGAAGCCGAGCCCGCGCACGTAGGGGATCAGTTCGGCGGCCAGCGCATCCCAGTGCAGCGGCTGGCCGTTGCCGTCGTGGCGCCAGGAGCCGGCATGCAGCTCGTAGACGCTCAGCGGCTGTGCGCTGCCGGCCTGTGCCTCGCGCTGCGCCAGCCAGGCGGCATCGCCCCAGGCATGGCTGTCGGCGTACGGCACCACCGAGGCGGTGGACGGCGCCAGGGCGCTGCAGCGCGCCACCGGATCGGCCTTGCGCGGCAGCACGCTGCCGTCGGCGGCCTGCAATTCGTATTGATAGTGTTCGCCGCCGTGCAGCCCGGGCACGAACAGTTCCCAGACCCCGGCCTCCGGATGCAGGCGCAGCGGATGCCGGCGCGCGTCCCAGCCATTGAAGTCGCCGACCAGCGCCACCCGCCTGGCCTGCGGCGCCCACACCGCGAAGCGCACGCCCTCCACCTCGCCGATGCGGGCGTGATGCGCGCCGAGCGCGGTACGCAGGGCGGCGCCGTCGCCGGCGGCCAGATCCTGCAGCCAGGCCGGATCGAGCATCGGCTCGAAGGCATAGGGGTCGTCGCATTCCTGCACCGCGTCCGGCCACACGATGCGCAGCCGGTAGGGCGTGGGCTGCTTCAGCTCGCCCTCGAACAGGCCATCGGCCTGCGGGTGGGCACGCATCCGCGCGATCAGCTTGCCCTGCGCATCGAGCAGGCCCAGCGCCTCGGCGCCCGGCGCCAGCACACGCACCCGCACCGTGCCGTCGGCCTGTGGATGCGGGCCAAGCCAGGCGAACGCATCGATCGCCTCGCCGCGTGCCAGTGCCTGCAGGGCAAGGCCGTCGCCGTCGTCCTCCGTGTCCGCCGCCGGGTCCCCGCCGGCGGCCGGGTCCACGGCGTGTTCCCGATCGCTCATGCGGCGGCCATGGCACTCGCGGTGGCCGACACCGTGGCGCTGGCCGCGGCCGGGATGTTGCCGGCGTTTGTGGCGGCGGTGCGCTCGTACAGCGCCATGTACTTGCGCCCGGCCAGCTCCCAGCCGCTGGGCCGCAGCATCGCTGCGCGACGCATCGCCTGCAGCAGACCCGGCAGGCGGAAGGTGCGGAACACCCGTTGCAGGCAGCGGCGCAGGCCGTCGGCCGAGGCTTCCTCGAACAGGAAGCCGGTGACGCCGTCGTCCACCGTATCGATCAGGCCGCCGGTGGCGTGGGCGATCGGCAGGCTGCCGAAGCGCTGCGCGTACATCTGGCTCAACCCGCAGGGCTCGAAGCGGGAGGGCATCAGCAGGAAGTCGGAGCCGGCGAACATGCGCCGCGCCAGCGGCTCTTCGAAGCCGATGTGCGCGCCGACATGGCCGGGGTAACGCCGCGCCAGCGCCGCCACCGCCTGCTCGA
>NZ_AQOJ01000572.1:0-9276 GCF_000364685.1 Xanthomonas sp. SHU 166 | reverse complement strand
CTCGCCGCCGCCGATGATCACGATCTGGCCGCCGGCGGCGACGATCTGCGGCGCCACCTCGCAGATCAGGTCCAGGCCCTTCTGGTGCACCAGCCGCGAGACCACCGCGAACAGCGGACCGTCGCTGTCAAGCAGGCCGAACGCCTGGCGCACCTGCGCCGCGTTCTCGCGCTTGCCCTGGATCTGGCCGACGCCGAAGTGCGCCGGCAGGTGCGTGTCGGTGCGCGGGTCCCAACTGGCGTCGATGCCGTTGACGATGCCGCTGAGGCGGCCGCTGGCGGCGCGCCGCGCCAGCAGCGCGTCCAGGCCGCAGCCCTGCGCCGGGCCGGTGATCTGCGCGGCGTAGCTGACGCTGACCGTGTTCACATGGTCGGCGTGGACGATGCCCGCGCGCAGGAACGACATCTGCCCGTAGAACTCCAGGTCCTGCAGGCCCTCGGCGGGGATGCCCAGGGCGCCGGCCATCGCATACGGAAACAGCCCCTGGTAGGCGAGGTTGTGGATGGTCAGCAGGCACGGCGTGCGGCCGCCGGACCAGCGCACGTAGGCCGCGGCCAGCGCACACGGCCAGTCGTTCAGGTGCAGCAGCTCCGGCGTCCAGTCCAGCCCGGCCTGACCGCCGGCGATCTGCGCGGCGGCGTGGGACAGAGTGGCGAAGCGCAGCGCGTTGTCTTCCCAGTCGCGGCCTTCGCTGCACACGTACGGCGAACCCTGTCGCTCGAACAGCTGCGGGCACAGCAGCACGTAGACGCACAGACCATCCGGACGCTCGGCCCGGCCCAGCGCGCAATCCGGCAGCCCGGCATGTGCGGCGATGCGGCCGACGATCTCCAGCGGCCCGGTCGTGCGCAGCACCGCCGGGTAGCCCGGGATCAGCACGCGGATGTCGCAGCTGCCGCGCAGCGCGCGCGGCAAGGCCGCGGCCACGTCGCCCAGGCCGCCGGCCTTGATGAAGTCGGCCATCTCGGAGGTCACGAACAGGCTGGTCCGGCGCGGCGCCGGGTGCAGCTTGACGGTCACCTCGGCATTGCGGACGAAGCGGCCGCGCGCATCGCGGTAGCGGCGGCGCGGCGCATGCAGCACCGGATGGGTATCGCGTTGTCTGTCGGTCAGGTCGGCGGGGGTGGGGGGCGACATGGCGGTTCCGTCTGGGAAGGGGGAGGACGGGGCACACGAAAATCGGAAAGCGACTGCCGACGCGCGTCCTGGCGGGCGCGCGACGTGAAGCGAAGGAAGAGGCACGGCAGCGTCGAAACGGAACGGCGATGTTGCAGTGCGATAATGCACGAGCAAAGTACAAATGGCGCGATAAAAGAGGCGTGAAGCGCGCGCTTGTCTACGGCGAAATGGAGAGTGCGGCGCATAGTGGATTTGCCGAACGTCAGACGCCGCAAGCATGGATCGCATTGCACGTGCGAATGAATCGTTTAGCTTCCGTTGCCGGACACGTGCCGCGCTCCCTGTGCGACCGTGGTCGCCACCTCCGTTGTGCGAGCTTCATGCGGTCTATGGTGCAGTGTGCTCATGACAGTCTTGAAACCGCAGATGCGCCGCGAGCTGGACGGCTTCGTCCTCGACGGGCTGCTGCGCGCGTGCCCGGATGGCGTGCTCGAGCCGCAGATCTGCATCAGTGGCCACGATGGGGCGGTGCTCGGCCGGCACGCGTTCGACGGCGTGTATTTCCGCGATGCCAACGCCGGCGCCTATTTCGTCGCCGAGCGCCTGGCGGCGATCCGTTCGGCACGGTACGGAAAGCTGGTCTTCGCCTGAATTCGCTGGCCGGTCGTCTGCCGGATGCGATTGCCGTGGGGACGCGGTGTGGGGTGGCGCCCCGCTCAGGCTCCGGTCTGCAGACGATCCAGGGCCGCCAGCAGATCGGTGCGGCGGTAAGGTTTCGGCAGAAAGCCGGTGTGCTCCGGCAGCATCCATGGTTCCGGCGCGTGCATGCCGGAGGTCAGCAGGGCCGGGGTGACGATGCCGCGGCGGCGCAACTGGCGCACCATGCTCAAGCCGTCGCAGCGCGGCATCTGCACGTCGCTGAAGATCAACGCCACGTCCGGATGCCGTTCCAGCACCGCCAGTGCTTCCTGGGCGGTCGCCGCCGACAGGACCCGGTATCCATCGGCGGCCAGCATGGCGGCGGCCAACTCCCGGATCGTCTGGTCGTCCTCCACCAGAAGAATGGTGGTGGAGGCGGAGGTGACGCGCATAATGCAGGGATCGCTTTAATAAATAATCCACTGCAGCTTCAATAATCCACTGCAGCTTCACGATTCGTCGGTGAAGCGCTGGTGACGTCCCGCAAATCCCGATATTCTCGACCTTACTTACTGCGAGACGCAGCTTGACCACGCACGCCCACTATCGGCAGATCGTCGAGCTCTCCCACGACTGCATCAATGAAGTCGGCCGCGACGGCGTCGTGCGCTCGATCAATCCCCACGGGTTGGCCCTGCTCGGCGTGTCCGACCCCGCCGACGTCGTCGGCCACAACTGGGTCGAGCTGTGGCCCGAGGACATGCGCTCGCTGACCCAGGGCGCCTTTGCTGCGGCGTTGGGCAACGAGCAGCGTGAATTCTGGGCGGAGCGCCCGTCGCTGGATGGACGGCGGCGCTGGTGGCACGTGATGGTCAGTCCGCTGGCCAACGCCTCGGCGCGGGTGGAAAGCGTGCTGGTGATCAGCCGCGACGTCACCCAGCAACACCAGGTCGAACAGGCCCTGCGCGCGCTGGGTCACCTCGCCCCGATCGAGGGCCGGGGCGACACGATGGACGCCGACGATGCCGCTGCGCTGGGCCGTCGCTGGCAGACCGAGCAGTCGCAGCTGCGCGGGCAACTGGACATCGCCCTGGCCGCGCAGCGCGTGGCCGAGCGCGCCATGACCCAGGCGCAGAAGGGCGAGGCGGTGGGGCAGATGCTTGCCGGCGTGGTCCACGACTTCAACAACATGCTGCATACCGCGATCACCTCGGTGAGCATGGTCGCCGACCATCCGCAGCGCCTGCAGCCGGACCAGCAACGGCTGCTCGCCATCGCCAACGAGGCCTTGCAGCACGGCGCGGGCATGACCCGGCGCCTGCTGGGCTTCGCCCGCGCGCACCCGGTCAAGCCGATCTGGCTGGACCTGAACGCGCTGGTGACGCAGATGCAGCCGTTGTTGGCGCAGGCGCTGGGCGGCGAGATGCGCCTGCAATTGCTCGCATGTGCCGAGGTGACCACGACCTATGCCGACCGCAACGCGGTCGAGCAGGCGGTCATGAACCTGGCCCTGAACGCGCGCGACGCCAGTCGCCCCGGCGATGCGGTGACGATCCGCTGCGGCGCGCTGGAGGTGCCGCCGTCGCGCGCGGCGGCGATGCGCCAGCCCGGCCGCTACGTGACCCTGGCGGTCAGCGACCAGGGCGAGGGCATGTCCGATGCGGTCAAGTCGCGCCTGTTCGAGGCGTACTTCACCACCAAGCCCGAGGGCAAGGGCACCGGGCTGGGGCTGGCCCAGGTCTACGGTCTGGTCCGCCAGGCTGGCGGCTTCGTCGACGTGGAATCGGAACTGGGACGCGGCACCACCATCACCCTGGCGTTCCCGTTCGTGGCGCGGCCGCTCGGCGACGAGGGCGAGGGCGCCGACCCGATGTCGGTGCCGACGGCGGAGTAACCCCGCTCATCCGCCTGCGCGCGCCGGCAGCCGGTCGCTGATGCGCACCGCGAAGGCCTCGCGCAGCACCTGCAGCGCGCGTTGCTGGCGCCCGGCATCCAGCGCCGCGCAGCACGAGGGCGGCACCTGCACCTGGAAATCGCGCATGCGCGCATCGATCGCGGTCGCCAGCACGCAGGCGTCGGTGGCGATGCCGGTGACCAGCAGGCGGGTGGTCTGCAGCCGCGCCAGCAGCAGGGCCAGGGCCGAACCGAGGAAGGCCGAGTGCTTGGGCTTGAGCACGTAGTAGTCCTGCGGGCGCGGCGCCAAGTAGGCGGCGATACGTGCGCCGCGCTGCTTCGGGTCGGCGCACAGCGTCCACAGGCCTTCGAAATCGGTGCGCCAGTCGGCGAAGTTGTCGTTGGCGAACAGCACCGGCCAGCCGCGGCGATGGAAGCGCGCGCGGAGCTGGGCGATGCGCGCGGCCACCGGGAGTGCGGCCTTCGCCAGCCGTGCGCCGTCCGGGAAGTCGAAACGGCTGATCATGTCCACGATCAGCAGCGCCGGCGCTCCGTGCGGCGTCGCGGGTTGCCGCTGGGTGCGTGTGCGTCGCCGGGCGGGCTGGCGCATGCGTCGATCCTCCATTGCCGGACTGGCTTCATGGTCGGCGCGACGGGTGAAACGCGGGTGAGCGCAGGTGACGGCGGCATGGCTGAACGGATCGGCCGGCGCCACCTCGGCGGCGCCGCTGGCCACCTTCGCGAAAGCTTACTATTTAGGGTTTACATTGACCGGCGTCCTTGCCCGTCGACAGGAGAGCACGTGGTACCAACTGGCGAACACAACCAGGCGCGCGTGGCCGCGGCGGCATCCGCCGTGCCGTCCGCCCGCGGCACTTCCCGATGGCGCTGCGGCGCCGGACGCGGTCGGCGGATCGCATGAGCACGGTCGCCCCCACACCGGCCGTGCACGTCGATGCTCCCCTGGATGCCGGCCACGCGGTCCTGCCGCCCGAGGCGCCGCTGGCCATGCCGCTGCAGTCGCTGCAGGAAGGCAAACTGCGCAACACGCGCCTGCCCAGCACCCCTGTCGGGATCGGCTGGCGGCGCTTCTACGTGTTCGGCACCACCGCGGCGATGACCGCCTACGCCAGTTGGCTGATCGGCAAGGTCTTGGTGATCGGCGGCGTGAGCGTGCTCGAAGCCTGTCTGATGGTGCTGTTCATCCCGTTGTTCGCCTGGATCGCGCTGTCGTTCGTGAGCGCGCTGGCCGGCTTCTTCACCCTGGTGTTCGGCAAGGGTCGCAAACTCGGCATCGATCCGGACGCGCCGCTGCCGCAGGTGCGCAACCGCACCGCGCTGCTGATGCCCACCTACAACGAGGATCCGCACCGGCTGATGGCCGGCCTGCAGGCGATCTACGAGTCGGTGGCGGCCACCGGCCAGATCGAGCGCTTCGATTTCTTCATCCTCAGCGACACCACGCGCCCGGCCATCGGCGCGGAAGAAGAGAAGGTGTACGCCGAGCTGGTGGAGCGCGTCGGCGGCAAAGGCCGCCTGTTCTACCGGCGCCGCGCCAGCAATGCCGGGCGCAAGGCCGGCAACATCGCCGATTGGGTACGCCGCTTCGGCGGCGCCTATCCGCAGATGCTGATCCTGGACGCCGACAGCCTGATGACCGGCGACAGCATCGTGCGCCTGGCTGCCGGCATGGAGGCCAACCCCGACGTCGGCCTGATCCAGACCCTGCCGGAAGTGGTCAACGGCAACACCCTGTTCGCGCGCATGCAGCAGTTCGGCGGCCGCGTCTACGGCCCGGTGATCGCCTTCGGCGTGGCCTGGTGGCACGGGGCGGAAAGCAACTACTGGGGCCACAACGCGATGATTCGCACCGAGGCCTTCGCCGCGCAGGCGGGCCTGCCGTCGCTGCCCGGGCGCAAGCCGTTCTGCGGCCACGTGCTCAGCCACGACTTCGTCGAAGCGGCACTGATGCGGCGTGGCGGCTGGGCCATGCACATGGTGCCGTACCTGCAGGGCAGCTACGAGGAAGGCCCGCCGACGCTGACCGACCTGCTGGTGCGCGACCGCCGCTGGTGCCAGGGCAACCTGCAGCACTCCAAGGTGGTGCGCGCGCGCGGCCTGCACTGGGTCAGCCGCATGCACATGCTGATCGGCATCGGCCATTACTTCACCGCACCGATGTGGGGCATGCTGATGCTGATCGGCATCGCCATTCCGCTGCAGAACGGCGGTTTCGACCTGGTCGCCTCGGTGATCTCGCCGTTCTCGCCGGCGCGCTACTGGCACCAGCAGGACTCCACGCGGGTGGCCTGGGTGTTCGCGGTGACCATGTTCGTGCTGCTGGCGCCGAAGGTGATGGGCTACTTCGCGATGCTGCTCAAGCCCGGCGAACGCCGCGGCTGCGGCGGCGGGCTGCGCGCCTTCGCCAGCATGCTGCTGGAAACGCTGCTGGCCGCGCTGATGGCGCCGGTGGTGATGTACGTGCAGTCGCGCGGCGTGGCCGAGGTGCTGGCCGGCAAGGACTCGGGCTGGGACGCGCAGCAGCGCGACGATGGCCGCATTTCGTGGTCGGCGCTGTTGCGCAGCTACGGCGGACTGAGCGCGTTCGGCCTGCTGATGGGAGGCATGGCCTATGCCGTGTCGCCGTCGCTGGCGGCATGGATGGCGCCGGTGGTGATCGGCATGGCGCTGGCGGTGCCGGTGGTGGCGATCAGTTCCTCGCGCGCCGCCGGCCTGTGGCTGCGCAAGCTGCGCATCCTCGCCATTCCCGAGGAGTCGCAGCCGCCGGCGGTGCTGCTGCGCGCCGCCGAACTGCGCCGCGAGGCCGCCGCACGCCGTGCCGAGGCCGAGGCGCAGGCCGGGGGCTGAGGCCGGCATACTATCCGGCCTCATTCATCGGGAACCGACATGCTGGAGACAGTGGAACACGAGACCGGCGCCGCGCCGCGCTGGACCGTCCTGTGGCTGCACGGCCTGGGCGCCGACGGCAACGACTTCGCGCCGCTGGTGCCGGAACTGGTGCGGCCGCACTGGCCGGCGCTGCGCTTCGTGTTCCCGCACGCGCCGGTGCGGCCGGTGACGGTCAACAACGGAGTGCGCATGCGCGCCTGGTACGACATCGTCAGCATGGACTTCTCCAACCGCGCCGACAGTGCCGGCGTCGCCGAATCGGTGGCGCAGGTCGAGGCCCTGATCGCGCGCGAGGACGCGCGCGGCGTGCCGCCCGAGCGCCTGCTGCTGGCCGGCTTTTCCCAGGGCGGCGCGATCACCCTGGCCGCCGGCCTGCGCCGCGAACGGCCGCTGGCCGGCCTGATCGGGCTGTCCACCTACCTGCCCGAACTGGAGAGCGTCGCCAACTGGCACGTCCCGGCGGCCCTGCGGCAACCGCTGTTCATGGCCCATGGCCAGGGCGACCCGGTGATCCCGCAGACCTACGCCGAGCGTACCGCGCAGACCCTGCAGGCGCTGGGCATGCCGGTGCAGTGGCGACGCTATCCGATGGCGCACCAGGTCTGCGCCGAGGAAATCGCCGACCTGGGCGACTGGATGGACGCCTGCCTCGCCGGCAGCTGATTGCAGCGGCCGCATGGCGGCATGGTGCGATGCCGATGGCGGGCGCCCGGAACCAGGGCTAGTATCGGCCGCAGCGCACGCCAGTCGAGTGAGGGAGGTCTGGGTGAAGGTGCTGATCGCCGACGACGAACCCCTGGCGCGCGAACGCCTGCGCACGCTGCTGGCTGCGCATGCCGGCGTGGAAGTGGTGGCCGAAGCCGACAACGGCATGGACGCGCTGCACGCCTGCGCCGCGGCGCAGCCGGACCTGGTGCTGCTGGACATCGCCATGCCCGGCCTCGACGGCCTGGAGGCCGCGCGCCATCTGGCCACCTTCGAACCGCGCCCGGCCGTGGTGTTCTGTACCGCCTACGACGCGCATGCGCTGTCCGCGTTCGAGGCGGCGGCGATCGACTACCTGATGAAGCCGGTGCGCGCCGAGCGCCTGGCTGCGGCCCTGCAGCGCGCCCGTACCTTCATGGCCGGACGCGGCAACGGCGACGCCGCGGCGCCGGCCCCGCAGCGCCGCACCCACCTGTGTGCGCGCCTGCGCGGCAGCCTGCGGCTGATCCCGGTCGACGACATCCACTACCTGCAGGCCGAGGAAAAGTACGTGGTCGTGCACCACGCGCGCGGCGAGGACCTGATCGAGGAATCGCTGCGCGCGCTGGAGGAGGAGTTCGCCGAGCGCTTCGTGCGCATCCACCGCAACTGCCTGGTCGCGCGCCACGAACTGGTGGAATTGCGCCGGCTCGGCGAGGGCCAGGTGCAGGCGGTGCTGCGCCATGGCAAGCAGCCGCTGGAGGTCAGCCGGCGCTGCGTGGCGCAGCTGCGCAAGGAGATCCACCAGCGCTGACGCCGCCCGGGCCGCCCGCGTGCAGCGGCGGACGGCGGCTTTCCGCGATAATGCGCGCATGAAGATCCTGCGCATCGCTACCCGCAAGAGTCCGCTCGCCCTGTGGCAGAGCGAGCATGTCGCCGACTGCCTGCGCCGCGCGCACCCGCACCTGGACGTGGTGCTGGTGCCGATGAGCACCCGCGGCGACGAAGTCCTGGACCGCTCGCTGGCGGCGATCGGCGGCAAGGGCCTGTTCCTGAAGGAACTGGAGCTGGCGATGCTGCGCGGCGAGGCCGATTGCGCGGTGCATTCGCTCAAGGACGTGCCGATGGAGCTGGATCCGCCGTTCGTGCTGCCAGCGATCCTGCCGCGCGCCGATCCGGCCGATGCGCTGATCTCCAACCTCTACGCCTCGCTGGACGCGCTGCCGCTCGGCGCGCGCGTCGGCACCTCCTCGCTGCGGCGGCAGGCGCAACTGCGCGCGCGGCGCCCGGACCTGGAACTGCTAGACCTGCGCGGCAACGTCAACACGCGCCTGGCCAAGCTCGACAACGGCGGCTACGACGGCATCGTGCTGGCCTGCGCCGGCCTGCAGCGGTTGGGCCTGGAGGGGCGCATCACCCAGCGTCTGCAGGCGCCGGACTGGCTGCCGGCGCCGGCGCAGGGCGCCATCGCAGTGGAATGCCGCGAGGACGCCAGTGCCGCGCTGGCATTGTTCGCCGCGCTGGACGACGCCCCGACCCGCACCTGCGTGGAGGCCGAGCGGGCGATGAACCGCGCCCTGCACGGCAGCTGCCACGTGCCGGTGGCGGCCTTCGCGCAATGGCGCGGCGAGGACCTGCTGTTGCAGGGCCTGGTCGGTGGCGTCGCCGACGGGCGCCTGGTGCGCGCCGACCTGCAGCGCAGTGCGCAGGATCCGCAGGCGCTGGGCCAGGCCGTGGCCGAGGCCCTGATCGGCGCCGGCGCGCGCGAACTGCTGGATGTCGATCTGCCGGCCTGAGGGCGTGCGCAGTCCGCGCCAGCGACGGTGGCGGTCACCTGTCATGCAGCCGCGACAAGCGAAGCCGAAAGCGGACTGACACCCTCCGTCGTCGGGACTGAAGTCCCTCCCACAGTGCAGATCCCGGCAGTGCCGGTTGCGCGCGTGGGGGAGCGGCTGCAGCCGCGATAGGCGTTACCGGGAAAGCCTGCCGCGGCTGACGCCGCTCCTTGTATCTGGACATGTCGCCCCTAAA
>NZ_AQOJ01000571.1:0-3211 GCF_000364685.1 Xanthomonas sp. SHU 166 | reverse complement strand
GCCACCCGGCCGCTGCGCGACGCCGGCAAGGCCCTGCGCCCGCGTGCGCGCCCGGTGCCGGCCTACGCGCTGGCGGATGCGCCGGACGAAGGCCAGTTCGTCAACTTCTGAAGGGGAAGAACATGCACAACGATCGCTACGAGAGCGCGGCCGAGCACGCGCCGCAGGGTGGCTGGCAGTTCCTGACCTTTCAGCTGGACCGCGAACTGTTCGGGCTCAACATCGCCGGCATCCACGAGATCATCGAGTACCGTCCGCCCACCCCGGTGCCGACCATGCCGGCCTGCGTGCGCGGGGTGATCAACCTGCGCGGCGCGGTGGTGCCGGTGGTGGACCTGCAGTCGCGGCTCGGCCGCGGGCCCAGCGAGGTCACCCGGCGCAGCTGCATCGTCATCGCCAGCGCCGCCACCGACGAGGGCGGTGGCGCGCAGTCCTTCGGCCTGCTGGTGGATGCGGTCAACGAGGTGCTGGAATTGCCGCCGCAGCAGATCGAGGCGCCGCCGGCCTTCGGCAGCGATATCCGCCGCGACCTGCTGCAGGGCATGGGCAAGCTGGAGGATCGGCTGGTGATCCTGCTGGACCGCGCGCGGCTGCTGCGCAGCGACGACATCGCCGAGGCCGGCGCACCGGCGCTGGCGGCGTGACGTCAGGTAGGCCGTGATCCATGCATCACGGCGGCCTCGCTAGGGTGGCGGCGAACGGGCATCCGCCCCAGCGAGGTGCAGACCATGGCAAACGACGAGACCACCCAGTCCGGCAAGCAGCAGGGCATCCACGAGGGCCGGCAGGACCGTGCCCAGGACGACACCGCCAAGCAGCGGCCGGGCCTGGAAGACCAGAAGCTGCGCGAGGCGCACGAGCGTGGCCCGCGTTCCGGCCAGGATGAGCCGGGGCAGGACGGGCACGACTGAGCGATGCGGCGGGAAGGATCGGAGTGCATCCCGCTTCCCGTTCCGTCAGGACGACGGCCAAGGACTGCGTGGCGCGCCAGCGGACGGCGCACCCCGCGCGATCGAGCGCGACCAGGCCCAAGATCGGCCAACAAAAAAGGCCAGAGAGCCTGGTGGCTGTCTGACCTCGTTTGCACCGTCGAAGACGGCAAGATGGTGGAGCGGAAGGGGATCGAACCCTCGACCTTCGCATTGCGAACGCGACGCTCTCCCAGCTGAGCTACCGCCCCACATCAGACGCGTAGTGTAACTGGGCACGGGGCCGCGTGCCAAGGGGGGCAGTGCAACATCGGCGGCGCCGGCGCAGGGGACCGGTCGGGCCGGAAAACGTGTTCGCCTTTTGTCTACAGCGCTCGCATGGAGTCGATATACTCGACGGCCGAAATCCCCCGCGGTGATTTCGTTCCGGACGAAATATACCGTCCGCTTCACACCTTTTACTAAAGACAGGTCTTTTACACATGACGGAAGTTCGCAACCTGCAACAGATCGCCGAAGCCAAGGCCAAGCTGCAGGAAGAAATGCGCAAGCTGGAAGAGCAGGAGCGGCAGGCGCGCGAGGGCGAAACCAATGCGGCGCATGCCAACGTGCTGTCGCTGCTGGAGCAGTTCGCCGAGTTCTTCAGCGCCAAGCAGCGCAACGAGATCGCCGCCTACGTGACCAGCGCGGCGCCCAAGCCGGCCAGCAGCAAGTCCGCCGGCGGTCGCAGCGAGGTCAAGCCGAAGTACCAGTTGCCGCACACCGGCGAAACCTGGTCCGGCCGCGGTCGTACGCCGAAGGCGTTCGCCGCCTGGGAAGGCACCGCCGCCTACAACGAATGGAAGGCGCGCCATCCGGATCTGAAGTTCCCGCTCTTCAAGTATTGAGCGAACGAAAAAGGCCAGGAATTCCTGGCCTTTTTTATGCCCGATCGTTGACCCGATCGCGCTGCGCGGACGGGGCGGCGCGATCGGCCCGGACGCGCCCGCTCAGCGTGTGGCCGCCAGCAGCGGCTGCAGCCGCGGTTCCAGTTCGCGCCGGCGCCAGCCCGCCAGCGGCGCCGGCCATTGCGCGCTCTCCAGCAGGGCTTCCAGGTGCTTGCGCGAGGCCAGCAGGCCGTCGGGCAGGCCCAGTTCGGCGCTGCGTGCGGCCACCGCGTCCTGCAGCCGCTTCAGCGCGGCCTTGTTGTCGTCGTTGGCGGCCAGCGCCTGCGGGGCGTCGGTTTCGTCGGCCAGTGGGGTGGTCAGCGCCTGCCACACCGCATCGCTGAGCTTGCGCGGCGCCTTGGGGTGTTTGTCGAACAGCGCCAGCATGGCCGGTTGGTCCTGCGGCGGGAAGCGCGCCAGGGTGGCGGCCAGTTCGTTGTCCAGGATCCAGCTGCGCGGCTTGTCGCTGTGCCGGGCCTGCGCGTCGCGCCAGCGCAACAGGCGCAGCAGGCGCAGTTGCGCGGGGCGGTCCATGAACTGCGCCGAGCGCATGCCCAGGTGCGGCCAGCGTTCGCCGTCGTCGTGCTCGACGGTGCCGAGCAGGCGTTCGCCGTCCTCGTGCAGCCAGTCGCCGCGCTCCAGGGTCTGCAACCGCGCCTGCAGGTTGTCGTGCAGCGCGAACAGATGGCGCACGTCGTCGGCGGCGTACTCCAGCTGCGCCGGCGACAGCGGGCGGCGCAGCCAGTCCGAGCGGGTCTCGCCCTTGGCCAGGTGCACGCCGGTGATTTCCAGCACCAGCTTCTGGTAGCCCATGCCGGCGCCGAGCCCGGCCAGGCCGGCGGCGATCTGAGTGTCGAACAGCGGCCGCGGCAGGGTGCCGCAGGCGCACTTGAAGGCGACCAGGTCTTCGCTGGCGCTGTGCATGATCTTGAGGATGTCCGGGTCGCTCAGCCACGGCGCCAGCGCCTGCGGCATGCCCGGGATCAGCGGGTCGATCAGCAGGATTTCGTCGCCCACGGCCATCTGCACCAGCGCCAGTTGCGGCCAGTAGGTCCGTTCGCGGACGAATTCGGTATCCAGGCCGATGCGGGCCGGTCGCTGCGCCAGCCGTTCGCTCAGCTCGGCAGGTTGCTTGATCCAGTAAGGCACGTGATTTCCGTTGACTGCAGGGTTTGCTCAGGCAGGCGAGAATAGCCTAACGTCGCTCCGCCGGCCGCACGGCGCGCCGGACGGGATGGCGTCGCAAGGTCCATGGTTCGGAGGAAAAGTGCGCAGCAGCGGCGTTGTGATGGTCTGGAGCATGCTTGCGGCAGCGCTGGCCGGCTGTGCGCGGCAGCCGTCGGCGCCGGCCGCCGA
>NZ_AQOJ01000570.1:0-3042 GCF_000364685.1 Xanthomonas sp. SHU 166 | reverse complement strand
CAGCCGGCGCCGCGCGCGCCCAGCGCCGCGCCCAAGGCCGCGGCCGCCCCGGCCAAGGCCGCCGAGCCCGAACACACCGTGCGCGTGGACACCAAGCGCCTGGACGCGATCGTCAACCTGATCGGCGAACTGGTGCTCTCGCGCAACCGCCTCAAGACCCTGCGCGTGCGCCTGCGCGACGAGGAGCTGGACCGCGCGGTCAGCAGCCTGGACATCGCCACCGCGCGCCTGCAGTCGGCGGTGATGCGCACGCGCATGCAGCCGGTGGGCAAGGTGTTCTCGCGCTTCCCCAAGGTGGCGCGCGACGTCGCCCGCTCGCTCAACAAGGAAGTGGAGCTGGAACTGATCGGCGCCGACACCGAGCTCGATCGCAACCTGGTCGAGGCGCTGGCCGATCCGCTGGTGCACCTGGTGCGCAACGCGATCGACCACGGCATCGAGGCCCCGGCGCTGCGCGAAGCCACCGGCAAGCCGCGCGGCGGCCATGTGCGCCTGTCGGCGCAGCAGGAAGGCGACTACGTCAGCATCGAGGTGCAGGACGACGGCGCCGGCATCGACCCGGAACGGCTGCGCGCCAAGGCCCGCGAGAAGGGCCTGATCGACCCCGAGGCCGCTGCCCGCCTGACCACCGAGGAATGCCTGCACCTGGTGTTCCTGCCCGGCTTCTCGACCAAATCCGAAGTCACCGACATCTCCGGCCGCGGCGTCGGCATGGACGTGGTGCAGTCGCGCATCCGCGAACTCAGCGGGCAGATCCAGATCCAGTCGGAACTGGGCCGCGGCAGCCGCTTCCTGATCCGCGTGCCGCTGACCCTGGCGATCCTGCCGACCCTGCTGGTGCAGGCCGGCGATACCGTCTACGCGCTGCCGCTGGCGCGCGTGGTGGAAGTGCTGCACGCCCCGCGCCGCTCGCTGGGCTGGTTCGACGGCCGCGCCGTGCTCGACCGGCAGTCGCACACCCTGCCGCTGGTGGACCTGCGCCAGTGGCTCAACATCGACGCCCCGCAACTGCCGCTGCTCACCGTGGTGGTGCTGCAGGCCGGCGAATCGCGCATGGGCCTGGTCGTGGACCAGGTCCGCGGCCGCGAGGAAGTGGTGATCAAGCCGCTGCCGCGCTCGCTGCGCGGCCTGCCCGGCTACGCCGGCGCCACCCTCATCGGCGACGGCCGCCTGGCGCTGATCCTGGATGTGGATGGCTTGAAGGCCTGAAAGCCGGGATTGGGGAATGGGGATTGGGGAATCGTAAGAGCGGGTTCCCTGGCGCTTCGTTTTTCCCTGATTCCGCCGTAGAAGCGGCTTCAGCCGCGACGCGGTGAGGCTGGGATTCGGGAATCGGCATTCGGGAATCGCAACAGCAGCTCCCGTGTACCTCACCCCCAATGTGGGAGCGGCTTCAGCCGCGACGCGATTAGAGCCGGGATGAGCGGTTGGCGTGCGCGCGCTTTTGCGATTCCCCAATCCCCATTCCCGAATCCCGGCTTCATCGATTCCCCATTCCCTATTCCCCATTCCCGGCCCCCAACCCATCAAGTCCCAAGCCCCCTGGCCGATACCTCCTGCATGGACAAGCTCAGTCTCATCGGCCTGCTGTTGGCGATTCTGTCGCTCATCGGCGGCAGCATCCTCAAGGGCGCCGGCATTTCGGCGCTGTGGTCGCCGGCTGCGTTCGTGATCGTGATCGTCGGCACCGTCGCGGCGATCCTGGTGCATACCCCGCCGTCCGTGTTCCGCCGTGCGTTCCAGATCGCCAAGTGGATCCTGTGGCCGCCGCCGAGCGACCGCCAGGCGTTGCTCAAGCAGATCGTGGAATGGAGCAACATCGCGCGCCGCCAGGGCCTGCTCGGGCTGGAGAACCAGGTGCCGCAGCAGCAGGATCCGTTCGTGCGCAAGGGCCTGCAGATGCTGGTGGACGGCGTGGAGCCGGAAGCGATCCGGCACATGCTGGAGATCGACCTGGAAGGCCAGGAACATTGCGATCTGGCCGCGGCCAAGGTGTTCGAGGGCATGGGCATCTACGCGCCCACCCTGGGCATCATCGGCGCGGTGCTGGGCCTGATCGCGGTGATGAAGAACCTGGCCGACCCGAGCAAGCTCGGCCACGGCATCGCCGCCGCGTTCACCGCCACCATCTACGGCATCGCCTCGGCCAACCTGCTGTTCCTGCCGATGGCCGCCAAGCTCAAGAGCGTGATCAAGCACAGCTGCGGCGAGCGCGAAATGATCATCGAAGGGTTGATCGCCATCGCCCAGGGCGAGAACCCGCGCAACATCGAATCGAAACTGGCCGGATTCTTGCATTGAGTTCCGAATGGCCCGCAAGCACTCCCACGACGAGCACGCCAACCACGAGGCATGGGCCATCCCCTATGCCGACCTGATGACGTTGCTGCTCGCCTTCTTCGTGGTGATGTACGCGCTGTCCACGATCAACGAAGCCAAGTACCGGGTCATGGCCGACGCGATGAGCGCCGCGTTCGGCGGCACCCCGACGACCCTGCGTCCGGTGCAGGTCGGCGACCACGCGCTGCAGGGCCAGGGCGGCGAGCGGCCGACCCCGATCAAGTCCAGCCCGGCGCTGACCCTGCCCGATCCCAACCGCCTGCCCTCGGGCAACGCGCAGCGCGGCGACGACCTGCGCGACGCGCAGCAGCTGCGACGCGCGCAGCGCCAGCTCGACAGCATCGCCGATCGCCTCGGCGCCGCGCTGGCGCCGCTGATCCAGAAGAAGCTGATCACCGTGCGCCGCGCCGGGCTGTGGATCGAAGTGGAGATCAACAGCGACATCCTGTTCGGCTCCGGCTCGGCCGCGCTCGACCAAAGCGCGCGCGCCACCCTGTCCGAACTGGCGCAGGTGCTGTCCGGCGTGCCCAACGGGGTGCGCGTGGAGGGCTACACCGACAACACCCCCATCGCCACCGCGCAGTTCCCCTCGAACTGGGAACTGTCGGCGGCGCGCGCGGCCAGCGTGGTCCACCTGTTCGCCGACCAGGGCCTGCAGCCCTCGCGGCTGTCGATGATCGGCTACGGCCAGTTCCGCCCGCG
>NZ_AQOJ01000569.1:0-1506 GCF_000364685.1 Xanthomonas sp. SHU 166 | reverse complement strand
CCGGCCGCAACGCCAACCGCCGCGTGGTGCTGGTGATCCTGGCCGACTCCGGCGACAGCGGCGATGCGACGCCGTCGGCCTCCGATCGTTTGAGCGCCGGCGCCGCGCCGGCCACCCCGACACCCCCCGCCGCGGCGGCCCCCGGCAACGCCGGCGGCCCCCGCGCAGTACCTGCCATTGAAGGAGTCAACTGATGCGCATCTGGGCGATCGCCAACCAGAAAGGTGGCGTGGGCAAGACCACCACCACGCTGGCCCTGGGCCGTGGGCTGGCCATGCTCGGGCACCGCGTGCTGATGCTCGATCTCGATCCGCACGCCTCGCTGACCCGGGCCTTCGACGTGCCGCAGGAACCGCAGCCGCCGGGCGTGCTCGACCTGTTCGCGACCCCGCCGGGCGAACTCGCCGCGCTGGCCCGCGACACCGCGGTCGAGCGTCTGAGCTTCGTCTGCGGGCAGACCGCGCTGGCCACGCTGGAACGGCGCAGCGCCAACCAGCCCGGCCTCGGCCTGGCGCTGCAGCAGGCCATGGCCCGCCACGCCGGCCAGCACGACTACATCCTGCTCGACTGCCCGCCGACCCTGGGCCTGCTGATGATCAACGCGCTGGCGGCGGCCGACCGCGTGATCATCCCGACCCAGGCCGAGCCGCTGGCCCTGCACGGCCTGGCCAGCATGGTCCGCACCGTGGACATGGTCGAGCGCTCGCGGCGCCGGCCCCTGCCCGCCTCGATCCTGCCGACCCTGTTCGACAAGCGCACCCGCGCCGGCAACGAGACCCTGCGGCAGATGCAGGACAGCTACGGCGAGCGGGTGTGGGAAGACGCCATCCCGGTCGACACCAAGATCTGCAACGTCAAGGCGCTGACGGTGGCCGGCGTGCCGGGCGACTACCCGGGTCGCGGTCTGGCCGCCTACCGCCGCGCGCTGGAATGGCTGATCGCCAGCGACGCCACGCCGATGGAGCAAGCCGCATGAGCACCCCCGGGATCATCGACGATTATCTGGAAGGCCTGCTCCACGACGTGATCGCCGAGGAGCAGAAGGCCGTGCCGCCGAGCCCCGCGCCGGTCGCGGTCGCCGACGTGCAAGCGGACGCCGCGACGACGGCACCCGCCCCGACCGCAACCGGACCGACCCCGGAGCAGATCGCTGCCGCGGTCCTGGCCGAAGCCGATTCCGATCCGGCCCTGGCCGGCATCATGTCGCAGCAGGCGCTGGCGCCCGCGCCCGCCGGTCCGACACCCGAACAGATCGCCGCCGCGGTCCTGGCCGAAGCCGATTCCGATCCGGCCCTGGCCGGCATCATGTCGCAGCAGGCGCTGGCGCCCGCACCGGCCGGTCCGACGCCCGAACAGATCGCTGCCGCGGTCCTGGCCGAAGCCGATTCCGATCCGGCCCTGGCCGGCATCATGTCGCAAGCAGCACCCGCGCCCGCCGCACTGACCCCGGCCCAGCAGGCCGAGCGCCAGGCCGACCTGGACGCGGTCGCGGCGATGGAGCGGCAG
>NZ_AQOJ01000568.1:0-7610 GCF_000364685.1 Xanthomonas sp. SHU 166 | reverse complement strand
TGGCGCGGCTGGCGGAGATCCTGCAACAGCGCCTGCAAGCAGCGCATGCAGCGCTGGTCGGGGATGGCTGAGACGTCCCGCGCGCTTACTTGCCGCCCTTGCAGGGCATCCTCCTGGCGATCAGGATGCCGGCGAGCATGTGGCGCCGCCGCTGGCCACGGTCTTGAAGGATTGCCATCGCTCTTCACCGGGACGTGCCGCGCAGATCGGAAACCGTGCGTTCAACCATGCGCGGTCGCGACAGCCGCGGCGCTGCGCCGCTCGCGCAGGCGCAGGAACGGCTGCTCCACCGCGTAGTGCAGGACAGCCGCGAACAGCAGCGCCATGCCGGCATAGCCGGCGAAGGCGAGCGGTCCACGCCCGTCCAGCAGCGCGCCGAACCACGCCTGGGTCAGATGGAACGCCGCCTTGTGGCTCAGGTACAGGCTGTAGGACACCGCGGCCAGCCAGGCCGCGCCCGGCACCCGGCAGCGCCCCAGCCATCCCTGGGTGGAGGCGCCGGCGCCGACCAGCAGCGCCAGTCCCAACGACAGCACCGGCCAGCCGATGGCATTGCCGAGCAGGCCGGTGCGGTCGCGGAACAGCCACATCGCCAGCGCACAGACCACGATGCCGGCAAGCGCCACGACGCTGGCGTGACGCTGCAGCCGCTGCCAGTGCTGCGGCCGGAAGGTCTTCAGCACCGCCAGCGCCACCCCCGCCAGCAGGCCGTCCAGGCGGTTCCAGGTGGGGTAGTAGAGATCCTCGATGAACCAGTTGCGCTGCAGCCCGGCACCGATGCGATCCAGCGCGCTGTCGTGCAGCCAGATCGCACTGCGCAGGGCGATGCCGGCCAGCACCACGGCCACGCACAGCGCCACGAAACGCGGCGCCGATGGCCGCCGCAGCAGCCACGCCGCCAGCAGCGGAAACACCAGGTAGAAGTGCTCTTCCACGCACAGCGACCACGCATGCGAGAACGCCTGCTGGTTGGCGTAGTCGATGCCCAGGTTGAGGGTGAAACTGGCGAACAGCCACCATGGCGCGATCCCGGGCGCTTCGCGGAACCCGGGCCATGCCAGGTACAACGCCAGCACCACTGCGTACGCCGGCAGGATGCGGTAGGCGCGGCGCCGGTAGAACTCGCCGTAGCGCAGCCGCTCGCCGCGGCCCAGCGGCGCCAGCACCTGGCCCCCGATCAAAAAGCCGCTGAGCACGAAGAACAGATCCACGCCCATCCAGCCATAGCGCGACAGCCACTCCCAATCCGGGCCCAGCCCACCGACCACGAAGGAGTGGAACAACATCACCCAGACGATGGCGATGGCGCGCAGCAGGTCGAGGCCGGGATAGCGCATCGTGGGACGGTGGCGGTGGGGAGCGCGCAGCTTACTGGTTGCATCGCCGGTTGCGGCAGCAGCCGTCTATCGACGCCCAAGCGATCGCGCCTGGAAGATGCAAGCCGCGGCGCCAGGCGGCCAACCCCAAGATTGCGTGCACGGGCGTGCCCTCACCCCAACCCCTCTCCCGGGGGGAGAGGGGCTTGCGTGGGTCGCCGCTGTCAGCCCAGCGGTTCGTCCGACAGGTAGGTGTAGCCGGTCAGGCCGGCCTCGAGCGCGTCGGCCAGCTCCGTGGCCTGCGCGGCCGGCAACTGCGCGGCGGCGACGCGTTCGGCGTAGGAGGCGCGCAGGTCGTCCAGGCGGTAGCCGACGTAATCCAGCATCACGTCGGTGGTATCGCCGCGGCGCTGCTGGGCGATGCGGTAGCCGTCGCCATCCACCGCCACTTCCACCGCGTCGGTGTCGCCGAACAGGTTGTGGATGTCGCCGAGGATCTCCTGGTAGGCGCCGACCAGGAAGAAGCCGATGCGGTAGCTTTCGCCCGGGCGCAGCGCGTGCAGCGGCAGCGAGCTGTCCAAGCTTTCGTTCTCGACGTAGGTCTTGACCATGCCGTCGGAATCGCAGGTCATGTCGCAGACCACGCCGCGCCGTGCCGGCGCCTCGTTCAGGCGCTCGATCGGCACGATCGGGAACACCTGGTCGATCGCCCACACGTCGGGAATCGATTCGAACACGCTGAAGTTGACGAAGTACTTGTCGACCAGGCGCTCGTTGAGTTCGTCCAGCACCGGGCGGTGGCTCTTTTCCTCATGGCTCAGCCGCGCCCGCACGCCATGGGCGATGGCGTAGAACAGGTCGTCGATGCGCGCGCGGTGGGTCAGGTCGATCTGGCCCAGAGCGTAGCCACTGAGGCCTTCGGCGTGGAAATGCTGCGCCTCCTGGAACAGTTCCACCGCCGGGCGCTGGTCCAGTTCGGCATGGATCTCGCGCAGGTGGCGGATCGCCGCCGGTTCGTCGTCGTGCGCGTCGGGCACGCGGCCTTCCGGCGCCTGCTCCACCTCGGACACGTTGGCGATCAGCACCGCGTGGTGTGCGGTCATCGCGCGCCCGCACTCGGTGACGATGCGCGGCGGCGCCAGGCCGTGCTCCTCGCAGGCGCTGGCCAGCGGCTGCACGATGTTGCTGGCGTAGGAGTGCAGGCCGTAGTTGATCGAGCAATAGCTGCGCGAGCGGGTACCTTCGTAGTCGATGCCCAGGCCGCCGCCGACGTCGACGTGGCTGATCTTCGCGCCCAGCTTGGACAGCTCGACGAAATAGCGGGTGGCCTCGCGCATGCCGTTGGCGATGTCGCGCACGTTGGAGATCTGCGACCCCATGTGGAAGTGCAGCAGGTTCAGCGCGTCGGCGTATTCGGTGTCGCGCAGGGTCTTCCACAGGTCCAGCACCTGCCGCGGCGACAGCCCGAACTTGGCCTTGTCGCCACCGCTGTTCTGCCACTTGCCCGCGCCCAGCGAGGCCAGGCGCATGCGCACGCCCAGGCCCGGCTTCACGTCCAGCGCGCGCGCCTCCTCCAGCACCAGCTTCAGCTCCGACGGCTTCTCGATGACGATGAAGGTCTGCAGCCCGAGCTTGCGCCCGATCAGCGCCAGACGGATGTATTCGCGGTCCTTGTAGCCGTTGCACACGATCAGCCCGCCCGGCCGCGACAGCGCCAGCACCGCCATCAGTTCCGGCTTGCTGCCCGCCTCCAGGCCGAAGCCCTCGCCCTGGTGGCTGGCCAGGGTGCCGGCCACGCCGCGGTGCTGGTTGACCTTGATCGGGTACACGGCGGTGTAGCCGCCGCTGTAGTCCCAGTCGGCCTGGGCCTGGGCGAAGGCGGCCTGCAGCTTGCCCAGGCGCTCGCCGAGGATGTCCGGGAAGCGCACCAGCATCGGCAGCTTGGCCCCGGCCGCGCGCGCGGCGTCCACCACCTCCGGCAGCGCGATCGCCACGCCGTCGGCGCCCTGCGGCCGCACCACCACCCGGCCGGCCGCGTCCACGTCGAAGTACCCGTCGGCCCAATGCGGGATCGAGTAGGTCTTGCGGGCTTGGTCGAGGGACCAATCGCTCATCGTGGCGGCTCGGCTGAGGGAAAAAGGGCGTGGATTGTAACCCCTGCTACGCGTGGGGTCCGTTACAATCCGCGCCGTTCCGACGCCCTCGGCTCCTGGTGGAGCCGGGCCGGGTTCGCGGGCGCCTGGCGTGGCTTGAGTGCGCGGGGCCGCGTCCGGGGGGTGCGGCGACAGCATCGGGTAGCTCAGCTGCCCGTGCTGCGCCCGGCCCTCATCCGGAGAGAGTGGGTGACAGCATCGCGTGGCTTGGCTGCACGAGGCTGCGCCCGACCCTCATCCGGCGCTACGCGCCACCTTCTCCCGGGGGGAGAAGGAAATGCTGCATTCTTTTGCTTTCCCTAGGACATTCCATGAACGCCAACGACAACTGGTACATCGAACACTTCCAGCCCACCGGCTCGGCCATCGGCTACCGCATCACCGGCAAGCTGGACGAGGTGCAGTCGCCGTTCCAGAAGATCGAGATCTACGACACCACCGACTGGGGCAAGCTGATGGTGATCGACGGCGCGGTGATGCTGACCACGCGCGACAACTTCTTCTATCACGAGATGATCAGCCATCCGGCGCTGTTCACCCACGCCGCGCCCAAGCGCGTGGTGATCATCGGCGGCGGCGACTGCGGCACCCTGCGCGAAGTGCTCAAGCACCCGGGCGTGGAAAGCGCCACCCAGTGCGACATCGACGAGCAGGTCACGCGCATGGCCGAGAAGTACTTCCCGGAGCTGTGCGACTCCAACAACGATCCGCGTGCCGAGTTGCTGTTCGACGACGGCGTGGCCTACATGGCCAACTGCCCGGCCGGCAGCGTGGACATCGTCATCGTCGACTCCACCGACCCGGTCGGCCCGGCCGAAGGCCTGTTCAACAAGGCCTTCTACGAGAGTTGCTTCAAGGCGCTGAAGGACGACGGCATCCTGGTGCAGCAGTCCGAGTCGCCGCTGGCGCTGCTGGACCTGATCAAGGAGATGCGCACGGAAATGGGCAAGGCCGGCTTCGCCAGCTTCCACACCGTGCCGTTCCCGCAGCCGTGCTACCCGACCGGCTGGTGGAGCGTGACCATGGCGCGCAAGCAGGGCGGCTTCGACTTCCGCCAGGACGACGCCGCGGCCAAGCCGTTCGCCACCCGCTACTACAGCGCGCACCTGCACACCGGCACCCAGGTGCTGCCGCCGTTCGTGGCCGAGGCGCTGGGCGGCTAAGCCCCCGGTCCTCTTCGGCATCGGCGCGCGCCTGACGTGCGCCGATGCCGCGGATCGCCGGCGCTGTCGGGGCCCTCGGCAAGGCCGGCCCCAACGCGGGCGTATCCGTATCGACGGGCGCGCTGCATCGCGCATGGCATCGCCTCGCCGGTTGCCGCGATCGCGCGCTGTAGGCGCCAAACGATGCCGCACGCCATGGCCGGCGCGTGCGACGATGCGCCGGCCTCCATCGCACACACCGCGAGCCTGCCATGCGCTCCCAGACGACGTCGCCGTGGACCCTGTGCGCGCTGGCCGCGATCGGCTTCGTCGTCGCCTGCGTCGCCCACGAAGCGGTGGGCCATGGCCTGGCCTGCCTGGGCAGCGGCGGCACCGTCCGCTGGCTCACGTCGGTGTACTTCCGCTGCCAGCCCGGGCGCCCCTTCGTCGATGCCGCCGGCCCGCTGGCGAATCTATGCGTGGCCGCAGCCTGCATCCTGGCGGCACGCCGCCGTCGCGCGGACACGCCGCGCCTGGCGCTCGCGCTGATCGCCGCCTTCAACGGACTGTGGGGCGCCGGCTATCTGCTGTTCTCCGCGGTCACCGATGACGGCGACCTCGCCTTCGTCCTGCGCGATCTCGCCCTGCAGCCGGTCTGGGTCTGGCGGCTGGGGATGGGACTGGCCGGTGCCTGGCTGTATCTGCAGGCGCTGCGCGCCATCGCCCCGTGGCTCCCGAAAGGCAGGCCAATGCTGGCGGCCTACGCCACTGCCGGCACGGTGGCCTGCGTAAGCGTGCTGTTCCATGCAGGGCCGGTGCTGCCGGCATTGCGCGAGGCGGCGCAGGAAGGCCTGTTGGCACCGATCGGCCTGGTGGTCATCGCGCTGTCGCGCCGGTCGCGCGCGCCACTGCCGCTACCGTCCAGCCGCGCCACGGTCGTCGTGGCGGTACTGGTGGTGGCGACGTTCTGGCTCACCCTCGGCCGTGGCTACGGCGGCGTCTGAGTCGGCGCCTGGCGCAGCGTGGCGGGCCACCCGACTGGCCCGCCATGCCTGCAGGGGCGGCTTCAGCCGCGACAGGTTCTATCGGGAACGTCCATCGCGGCTGAAACCGCTCCTACACGACACCGTCCATGCCACGGCGATGCAGGCGCGGTGACTGCGTTACAGCGCGTCCGCGTCCAGTTCGCCGGTGCGGATCCGCACCACCGTGCCAAGGTCGTAGACGAACACCTTGCCGTCGCCGATCTTGCCGGTGGCGGCGGCCTTGACGATGGCCTCGACCACGCGCTCGACCTGGTCCTCGCTGACCGCCACTTCCAGTTTCACCTTGGGCAGGAAATCGACCACGTACTCGGCGCCGCGATACAGCTCGGTGTGGCCCTTCTGCCGGCCGAAGCCCTTGACCTCGGTGACGGTGATGCCGGCCACGCCCTGCGCGGCGAGCGCCTCGCGCACGTCGTCGAGCTTGAACGGCTTGATCACGGCCATGATCATCTTCATGCGGCGTTCTCCAATCACAATGGCCTCAGGATAGCGCGGTTGCGCGATCGACGGCCGTCGGGTTCAATGACCGCGCGCCCCCAACGCCGGAATTTTCCGACAGCGCGCCGCGTCCGATCCCGATGGTCCCGACCTTTCCGGTGCCGCAATCTGACGCCACCTGCCGGAGCAAAGCCATGATCGACCTGAACCATCTCGACGACCTCGCCCGCCGCCTCAGCGATCTGGTGCCGCCGGGCCTGCGCCAATCCCGCGACGAACTGCAGAGC
Source organism: Xanthomonas sp. SHU 166 (assembly GCF_000364685.1). Classification (NCBI taxonomy): domain Bacteria; kingdom Pseudomonadati; phylum Pseudomonadota; class Gammaproteobacteria; order Lysobacterales; family Lysobacteraceae; genus Xanthomonas; species Xanthomonas sp. SHU 166. The sequence continues at coordinate 1,228 of NZ_AQOJ01000568.1, read as the reverse complement.
ACCTTCAAGAGCGCGCTGCAGGCCGGGCTGGGCAAGCTCGACCTGGTCACCCGCGAGGAATTCGAAGTGCAGCGCGCGGTGCTGCTGCGCACCCGCGAGAAGCTCGAAGCGCTGGAGCGCAGCGTCGCCGCGCTGGAAGCGGCACGCAGCGGGCCCTCGCCCAGCCCCACCGCCTGATCCACCCGCCACCATGAGCCTGGCGCTGGTGCACAGCCGTGCCCGCGCGGGGGTGTTTGCGCCTCCGGTTCGGGTCGAAGTCCATCTGTCCGGCGGCCTGCCGACCACCCAGATCGTCGGCCTGCCCGAGGCGGCGGTACGCGAGTCGCGCGATCGCGTCCGCGCCGCCCTGCTCTGCGCGCAGTACGAATTTCCGGCACGGCGGATCACCGTCAACCTGGCGCCGGCCGACCTGCCCAAGGAGGGCGGCCGCTTCGACCTGCCGATCGCGCTGGGCATCCTCGCCGCTGCCGGCCAGCTCGACCCGCAGGTGCTCGGCCAGTACGAATTCCTCGGCGAACTGGCCTTGACCGGCGAACTGCGCCCGGTCGACGGCGTCCTGCCGGCCGCACTGGCCGCCGCCCAGGCTGGGCGCACCCTGATCGTCCCGGCCGACAACGGCGCCGAGGCCGCACTGGCGCAACACGTGCAGGCCTACACCGCACGCACCCTGCTGGAAGTCTGTGGATTGCTCAACGGCAGCAAGACCCTGCCCGCGGCCACCGCGCCGCCCACGGTCGCCGCCCCCTTTCCCGACCTGAGCGACGTGCGCGGCCAGGCGCAGGCGCGGCGCGCCCTGGAGATCGCCGCGGCCGGGCATCACCACCTGTTGCTGATCGGCAGCCCCGGCTGCGGCAAGACCCTGCTGGCCTCGCGCCTGCCCGGGATCCTGCCCAAGGCCAGCGAAGCCGAGGCCCTGGAGAGCGCGGCCATCGCTTCGGTCAGCGGCCGCGGCGTGGACCCGGCGCGCTGGCGGCAACGCCCCTACCGCGCACCGCACCACACCGCCAGCGCGGTGTCGCTGGTCGGCGGCGGCACTCATCCGCGCCCGGGCGAGATCTCGCTGGCGCACCATGGCGTGCTGTTCCTGGACGAGCTGCCCGAGTGGAACCGGCATGCGCTGGAAGTGCTGCGCGAGCCGCTGGAGTCGGGCCAGGTGACCGTGTCGCGCGCGGCGCGCAGCGCCGAGTTTCCCGCGCGCTTCCAACTGGTGGCGGCGATGAACCCCTGT
>NZ_AQOJ01000567.1:0-2523 GCF_000364685.1 Xanthomonas sp. SHU 166 | reverse complement strand
CGGCTGGGCCGGCGCCCCCAGCGGCCGCTGCCGCTGCAGCGAGGACGCGGTACGGCGCTACCGCGCGCGCATCTCCGGCCCACTGCTGGACCGCATCGACCTGCACGTGGAAGTGCCGCGGCTGCCGCCGCAGGCGCTGCGCGCCGATGCGCCGCCCGGCGAAGCAAGCGCCGTCGTGCGCGAGCGCGTGGAGCTGGCACGGCAACGCCAGCAGGCCCGCGCCGGCCGGCCCAACGGCCAGCTCGGCCACAGCGAAACCCTGCGCGACTGCCGCCTGCAACCGCGCGACGAGGCGCTGCTGGAACAGGCCATCGAGCGCCTGCGGCTGTCGGCGCGCTCGCTGCATCGGATCCTGCGCGTGGCCCGCACCATCGCCGACCTGGACGCCAGCGACGCCATCGCCACCGCGCACCTGACCGAGGCCATCGCGTACCGGCAACTGGATCGTGGCGAGCCAATGGCGAGCGCCGTGGGTCCGACGCCACCCGGGGCACGCCGCCTGGCAGGTTGACGCCAAGCCGCAGCCGGCGTGCGCCGCATCCAGTCTGCACCCAGTCGTGCCCGCTGAGCGCAGCACTCTGCCGTACGCGCTCAGCTACTCGCCGCAGCGTCCACCCACTCGGCGATCAAGGCATTGCACCGCCTCGCATGGGTAAAGGTCATGCCGTGCGACGCCCCGGCCAGCACCTCGTGGCGCGCCTGCGGAGACCAGGCCGCCAGCGCGGCGGCGTTGTCGCGGTACTGGGCCGGGCTGCGTTCGCCGGCGACCAGCAACACCGGCATCGCCAGCGTGGCGGCCTGCTCGGGCCGGTACGCCGGCAGCACGTCGGCGATCTGCGGCGCCAGGGTCTGCGCGTTGTCGCGCACCATCTGCCGAAAGCTTGCGCTGCTGCGCGCCCAGGCGCCGGGCTGGCTGACCGAATCGACGAAGCATTCCAGGCCGGCCTCCACCTGGCCACCTTGCAGCAACGCGATCGCCTGCCGGCGGACCGTCTGCACATCCGCCGGCAGGCCCTGCGGCTGCGGGCCACCCGGATCGAACAGGGTCAGGCTGGCGATGGCGTCCGGCCGCAACAGCGCCGCCTGCCAGGCCACGGCGGCACCACGGGAATGACCGACCAGATGCACCGGCCGCGCTTCCTCGGCGATGAAGGCGGCGAGCTGCTGCGCATGCCAGCGCCAACCGAACGCATGCCGCGACGCCGACGGCAGTCGCGGGTAGTACTGGCCCAGGCTCAGCGCGCTGAGCTGGAAGCGGTCGGCCAGGCCGCGCAGCTGTGGCGCCCAGTAGCGGTAGTCGCACAGGGCCCCGTGCACCAGCAGCACCGGCGCACCCTCGCCCACCCGCAGATAGGCCAGCGCGTCGTCCGCGCCGAGCCGGCGGACGGCCGGCTTGGGCAAGGGCGTGCGTGAACTGCTCGTCGCGATCATGCGTGCGACACCGCAACTACCGCCAGCGACGCCGACAGCCAGCGGCCAACAACGCCATCGCCGCGCAAGCAACACGCCGTTTGCGTCGAAAGGGAAGTGGGGAAGCGCTCGGCATCCCGATACGATAGCCGTATCGCCCCGGCGCGGCGACACTGCAGCGATGCGGTGGCGATCGGTGGCACAGCATCGCGCTGGCCGCGCGGCACACGCGCCGGAACGGCGGCGGCAGCCTCCCACCCACAAGGTTGCCAGAGCACACTCCCGCATGAGGGCCTGTGCGACGCAGGGTCGCGCTGTGTCGCACCCTGCATGCATCAGGCAATCACACCTCCAGAATGTGGCGCGTCCGCGGCGCGACGATGGCGAGGCGATGACCTTGATCTCACCGCAAGGGTGCTCCGCGCTTGCCACCATCGCACCGGGGACGCCGCTGCCTCCGCCTCAGGCGCATCACCCGCGCCGAGACGGTCGAACCCGGCCTGGCCTTTCCCCCGATCAGCCAGGCCGCCGGGACGCAGAGGCGGCAGCCGCCCCTGTGTCCCTCGCCACTCCGTCAGTCGACGAAGCTCAGCACCAGCGCGCGCACCTGCTGCACCGACACGCCCGCCTGCTGTTTCAGCGCGCCGAGCGCGTAGGCGCTGAGCGTTTCGCGGTCCATGCGTGCGGCCGAACGCGGCGCCACCACGTGGAGCGTGCCGTCTTCCAGCAGGGACAGGCGCAGCGTAGCGTTCTCGTCCGCATCGACGGCCACACTGGTCTGGGCGCTGGCGCGAACGTTCTGCTGCAGGTTCGGCGCGGTCGGCGCGCTGCCGTCCAGCGGGTGCAGCGCCAGGCTGCTGCCCAGGTCTTCCACCCGCAGGCGGCCAAGCGCGCGGCCTTCGCCGTCGAACACCGTCAGCACCGCCACTTCAGGCTGCGCCAGGGTCTCGCCACCGGTAGCGAGGCTCACGCCGGCACCGTTGCGCAGCACCTGCTCCATCGCCACATCGCCCGGGGCACCGCCGCGCTGGCCGGCACCCTGGCTTGCGCCGCCAGCACCGCCCTGGGCATCGGCGACGTTGCCTGCGCCGTTGCCACCGGCATTGGCGCCCG
>NZ_AQOJ01000566.1:0-935 GCF_000364685.1 Xanthomonas sp. SHU 166 | reverse complement strand
GCGGCGCGGTCTGTGCGATCGGCTTGGCCTGCACCGGCATGCCGGGCATGAACACCTTCTGCACGCCGTCGACGATGACCTTGTCGCCGGCGGACAGGCCGCTGCGCACGATGCGCAGGCCGTCGGCACTGCGGCCGAGCTGCACGTCGCGTCGCTGCGCCTTGCCGTCCTTGTCGACAACGTAGACGTACTTGCGGTCCTGGTCGGTGAGCACCGCGCGGTCGTCGATCAGCACCGCGTCGAAGCGGCCGCTGCCGAGCAGCCGCACCCGCGCGAACAGGCCGGGGGTGAAGCGGCGATCGGCGTTGTCCAGCAACGCGCGCACGTGGATGGTGCCGGTGCTGCGCACCAACTGGTTGTCGAGGAAGTCGACCTTGCCGGCATGCGGATAGCCGTCCTCGCCGACCAGGCCGACCTGCACCGGCAGGCTGCCGTCGCGCTCGCTCGGGCGCTGACCGTCGCGCGCCATCTGCGCATAGCGCAGGAAGGTGCCTTCGTCGGCATCGAAGTACACGTGCACCTTGTCCAGCGACACCAGCGTGGTCAGCACGCTGGCGCTGTCGCCGGCGCTGACCAGGTTGCCGGCGGTAACCATCGCGCGGCCGGCGCGGCCGGCGATCGGCGCGCGCACCTGGGTCCATTCCAGGTTCAGGCGTGCGCTGTCCACCGCCGCCTGCGCGGCCAGCACGTCGGCCTGTGCCTGCTCCGCCGCGGCGCGCCGCTGTTCCCAGCTCTCGGTGGAGATGGCCTGCTGTTCGGACAGGGTCTTGGCGCGCGCGGCCTCGCTGGCGCTGAGCTTGGCCTGGGTGCGCGCGCGCGCCAGATCGGCCTCGGCGCGGGCCAGGTCGGCGCGGTAGCTGCGCGCGTCGATGGTGAACAGCACATCGCCCTTCTTCACCTCCTGCCCTTCGACGTAGTTGACCTTGTCGATGTAG
>NZ_AQOJ01000565.1:0-736 GCF_000364685.1 Xanthomonas sp. SHU 166 | reverse complement strand
ACGCGCGGGCGCAGGTCGACGTGCTCGACCGCCTCGACGCGGCCGCTGAACTCGTCCCACTGACTAATCTGCTTCTGCAGCGCGGGCGCCACGCCCACGCTCGGCGGCGGCGGCGCGCCCTGTTCGTTGGCCTTGCCGCCGCAGGCGGCGAGCGTGGCGACCAGCAGCGCCACCGCCAGCGGGCGCAAGGCGACCGGCAGCAGGCGCGACGGCATCGGAATCGGATTCATGGAGAGACCTCGTGGGTGGAGAAGGAAAACGGCAAGGGGGTGAGCAAGGCGCTGCGCGGCTGGGTGAAGTGGCGGCGGTCGATCTCGACCAGGGCGCGGTCCGGCCGCTGTGGATCGGCGAGCAGGTGGACCACGGCGCGGCCGACGCCGAGGGTGGTGAACCACTCCGGGCAGTCGCCGATGGCGTCGTCGCTGCGGCACACCGGCTCGGACAGCGACAGCAGATGCACGTGCACGCCCAGCGGCTTGGCTTCCTCGTGCAGCACCTGGGCGAGCATGCGGATCGCGGAGGCGGCGACCGAACTGTCGCCGTGCCCGGACCAGGCACGCAGCGCGCAGGGACTGCCCAGCAGCACGTAGCGGGCGCCGCGCTCGTGCTGCGCCAGCAGCGGCAGCAGATGCCGGGCGGCAGCCAGGTGCGGCAGCAGATCCGCATCCAGGCGCCGGCGCAGCGCCCCCAGCGGTCGCTCCAGCAGGCGCCCGGGGCGCAGCGGGCTGCCCAGGGC
>NZ_AQOJ01000564.1:0-8922 GCF_000364685.1 Xanthomonas sp. SHU 166 | reverse complement strand
CGCGCTGCTGGCGCTGGCGCTGCCCGCCTGCCATTCCGATGCCGGCGCCATGCCGGCCGGCGCGGCCGACACCGCGCAGGACGAGGCGGCGCAGGATCCGGTCGACCAGGCGCAGCTGCGCCAGGCGCTGGGGTCGCTGCAGGCGCAGCGCCCGGGCATCCCCGACCTGTACGTGGTGGGCTTCGCCGGCGACGCCAGCGAGGACGTGTTCCGCAACGAAGTGCTGTACCTGCGGCAGATGTTCACGCAGCGCTTTGGCGCCGCTGGCCGCATCGCCACCCTGATCAACCACGGCGACAATCTCGGCGCGCACGCCTACGCGCCGCAGGCCTCCTACGACAACCTGGCCGATACGCTGGACCGCATCGGCAAGCTGATGGACAAGCGCGAGGACGCGCTGCTGCTGTTCCTGACCAGCCACGGCACCGAGCAGCACGAGCTGTATCTGCAGTTCGGCCCCGGCGAGGATGCCGAGTACGACACCATCACCCCGCAGGAACTGCGCCGCCTGCTCGACGACGCCGGCATCCGCAACCGCATCATCGTGATCTCCGCCTGCTACTCCGGCGGCTTCGTGCCGGCGCTGAAGACCGCCGACACCCTGGTCATCACCGCCGCCCGTCGCGACCGGCCCTCGTTCGGCTGCGGCAACACCGCCAGCGCCACCTATTTCGGCCGCGCCTGGTTGATCGACGCGCTGGCGCGCACCACCGATCTGGTCGACAGCTATCGCCTGGCCAATGCCGAGATCAGCGCACGCGAGCAGGCCGAAGGCGAGGCGCCGTCGTATCCGCAGCTGTACGTGGGCGCGCGCATCGGCAGCTGGCTGCAGCACTGGCGCGCGCAGTTGCCGAACGCCGCCGCACCGCCGTATCCGTATCCGGAGCCCGATGCGGACGACGCGGCGGATGCGGACGATGGCGAGCAGAGCCTCAAGCGTGGCGCAGCGACCGCGCCAGACACGGCGGCGCGCGCGCAGAACCCCGCACCGCCGACGAAGCGCACGCCGGCGCGGTGACGCAACCGCGCAGGACGCGGGGTCGACTGTATGCGACGTCGCGCGCACTCGCGTGTTTGCCGGCCGCTCCTGCCCTCGACCGCGTAAGCCCGACCCCGTGTAGCAGGCCGAAAGGATGAGAGTGATTCGCGTTCGATCGCGACGTGTGAGCGCTCGCTAGAATGCCTCCCGCAGCAAGCCAGCCCGCGTTTCGCCAGCCAACTGCGCCCCCGATCCGACCGCCCGCCAGCCTTCGCTCGCCAGCCAGGATCATTTGGTTTTGTAGGCCTCCTTCGTGGAGGTTTTTTTGTTTCTGGGGTTCGGTGTGGCGCGTGTGGAGCGCGAGCCTCTTGCCGTTGGCGGTGGATGGCGCGACCGTCTTACCGCGCTTGTCGCGGCTGAAGCCGCTCCTACGTGGGCCCGACGCTGCGAGGCGCTGATCGGCGCCCTGTGGGAGGGGCTTCAGCCCCGACGCCTGGGACGCATGGCGACTAAAGCTCTGTCGCGACAGTGACGGTGACCGGGCACGCAGCATCGCTGCGCACGTATCTGCCGGCCGTCACCGACCACCGCATCTGATCAAGGGCTCGCGTCCTGCAATCGATAGCTGCCGCTGGCGTGCTGCTCGCCGCGCCAGCGGTCCAACGCACGGACCTCGATGCGGTGCGCACCCACGCTCAGATCGGTCGGCAAGGCGCCGCGCCACAGGTGTTGCGACGGAATCGCTTCCGGCGACCGATCGTAGCCGCGCAGCGCATCGGCGGCATCGTCGCGCGCGTTCTCGGCGAGCAGCGTCGGGTCCGGCTGTTCGACCCGCTGCATCGGCTTCCAGGCGCCGTCGTCCACGCGGTACTCGACGCGCGTGTCGTCCTCGCCCATGTACACGTTCGCGTACACGCCCCAGGCCGGATAGGCACCGCGGCGCAATACCTTCGGCGCATGCAGGCCGATCTGGGTGTCGTCGGCGGCACGCGCGGCGTGGTAGGCCAGCGCATAGCCGCCGTCGCGGCGCACGGTCAGCAGTGCATAGCCGTTCGGGGTGCCGTCGGCCATGGTCGCGGCGGGAATGCCCTCGGCATCCTTGACCCCGGACCAGAACGCGCCGCAGGCCGCGCCGACGTTGTATTCGTGCAGCGGCTGCGCGCCGTGCCAGCCCTCGTCGGCACCGTGGTAATAGTGGCGCTGGGTGTGGCTATGGCCGCTGAGCACCAGCACATGCGGGAACGCCTGCAGCAGCGCGAACAGCCGCGCGCGATCGGCATGGCGGAAGGTCTCCTTGCCGGGCGCCGCATCGAACAGCGGGATGTGCAGGCCCAGCACCACCAGCCGCTCCTTGGGCACGCTGGCCAGGTAGGCCTGCAGGAACGCGAACTGGTCCGCGCGCAGGCCGCCGATATACTTGGGCTGCTGGGTCGGCTGGTAGACCACGTCGTCCAGGAACACGAAGCTGGCGCCGCCCTCTTCCACCGCGTAGGTGTCGGGACCGTAGACCGCACGCCAGCTCGACAGCGAATCGACGTCGTCGGTCGCGTCGAAGTTGAGGTCGTGGTTGCCGGGCACGTGGAACCACGGCACGCCGAGCTTGGCGGTTTCCGCATTCAGCGCCGGATACAGCGACAGGTCGTCGCTGACCACGTCGCCCAGGGTGGTGCCGATGCGCGCGTGGGTCTTGCCGCGCAACGGCGCGACGATGTCGCGGGCGTAGTAGCCGACATCGGTCATCGATGCGGTCTGGGTATCGGCGAACACCAGCGCCTCGGTGCTGTCGGCCTTGGGCTGCGCGCGCAACGCGAAGTCCCAGTGGTCGGTGGCGCCGCGGGTGGGCGCGATGCCCGGATACTTGAGCGTGGGCGAGCCGGCGGGCGCGTAGTGCCGCCAGTAGTCCGGCAGGCCGTTGCCGGCGCTGGCGAAGCTGTAGCCGTCGGGCTTGATCACGAACACCGTGCGGCCGGGCTCCACCTGCAGGCGGTAGCGGCCCTGCGCGTCGGTGCGGACGATGTGCACACCGTCGGACACCTGCACGCCGGCGACGCCGGTATCGCCCGGGCCGCGGCCCGGGGCGTTATCGCGTTCCTGGTAGACGCTGCCGCTGATCGTCGCGGTCTGCGCCACGGCGGGAGCGGCGGCGGCCAACAGGCAGGCAAGGACGACGGTGCGCAGCATGCGGAACATCCGGAGAAGCCGAGGGCCCCCGATTGTAGCCAACGACATCGACACGGCGATGACCGCGCCGGACAGACTCAGCGGTGCCGCGCTTCCAGTACCGCCACCGCGTCGGCCAGGCCCAGGCCGCGTGCGCGCAGCAGCACGGTCAGGTGGTAGAGCAGATCGGCGGACTCGCCGAGCAGGTCCTCGTCGCCCTGGGCGACGCCGGCCAGTGCGGTCTCCACGCCCTCCTCGCCCACTTTCTGCGCGATGCGTCGCGTGCCCTTCTCGAACAGCTGCGTGGTGTAGCTGCCCGCAGGCCGTTCGCGCTCGCGTTGCGCGACCAGCCGGTCGAGCGCGCCCAGGAACTGGCCCGGCGCCTGCGGGAAGCAGCTGTCGCGGCCGAGGTGGCAGGTCGGCCCGCGCGGATGCGCCAGCACCAGCAGGGTGTCGCGGTCGCAATCGGTGTCGATCGCCACCACGTCCAGCACGTTGCCGGAGCTTTCGCCCTTGGTCCACAGGCGCTGCTTGCTGCGGCTGTAGAAGGTGACCTGGCCGCTGCGGCGCGTCTGCGACAGCGCATCCTGGTTCATATAGCCCAGCATCAGCACGCGCAGGGTCGCGGCATCCTGCACCACCACCGGCAGCAGGCCGTCGCCCTTGCCCCAGTCCAGCGCCGCATCGGCGGCGTCCGCGTCGTGGGAGTGTTCATGCGCCATCGCGCACCTCGATCTGTCGTTGGCGCAGGAAGCGCTTGAGTTCGGGAATGGGGATCGCGCCGCTGTGGAAGACGCTGGCGGCCAGCGCGCCGTCGACATCGGCACGCTCGAACACGTCGGCGAAGTGCTGCATCTCGCCGGCGCCGCCGGACGCCACCAGCGGCACCTTGCACAGGGCGCGCACCTCGCGCAGTTGGGCGATGTCGTAGCCGCGGCGCACGCCGTCGTTGTCCATGCAGTTGAGCACGATCTCGCCGGCGCCCAGGCGCTGCGCCTCCACCACCCAGTCCAGGGTGCGCATGCGCAGCGCCTGGGTCTTGCTCGGGTCGCCGGTGAAGCGGCGCACGCGCCATTGGCCGTCGTCCTCGCGGATCGAATCGATGCCGACCACCACGCACTGCACGCCGAAGGCCTCGGCCAGCTCGGCGATCAGCGCCGGCCGCTCCAGTGCCGGCGAGTTGATCGAGATCTTGTCGGCGCCGGCGTGAAGCACCGCGCGCGCGGTGGCGACGTCGCGGATGCCGCCGGCCACGCAGAACGGGATGTCCAGCAACCGCGCCACCTTCTCGACCCAGGCGTAGTCCACCGAGCGCCCTTCCGGACTGGCGCCGATGTCGTAGAACACCAGTTCGTCGGCGCCCTGGTCGCGGTAGCGCAGCGCCAGCTCGGCGATATCGCCCATGTCCACGTGGTCGCGGAACTTGACGCCCTTGACCACGCGCCCCTCGCGCACGTCCAGGCACGGGATGATGCGCCGGCTCAGCATGCCAGCGCCTCGTCCAGGCGCAGCCGCCCTTCCAGCAAGGCCTTGCCGAGCACAGCACCGGCGCAGCCGGCCTCGCGCGCGCCGCGCACGTCGGCAGCGTTGCGGATGCCGCCGGAGGCCTGCACCGCCAACGCCGGCGCGAGCTGCCGCAGGTGCGCGTACAAGGCTAGATTCGGCCCGGACAGCATGCCGTCGCGGGCGATGTCGGTGCACAGCAGGTGGATCAGGCCGGCCGCGGCGTACTCGCCGGCCAGCGCGTCCAGGCTCAGCGACGAGGTCTCGGTCCAGCCGTGCACCGGTAGGCGCCAGACGCCGTGCGCGTCCTGGCGGCTGTCCAGCGCCACGGTGATGCGCTCGGGACCGAATTCGGCCAGCCACTCCAGCACCGACTCGCGGTCGCGTACCGCCAGCGAGCCGATCACCACGCGGCTGGCGCCGGCATCGAGCAGGCGCTGCACGTCGGCGCGCGAGCGCACGCCGCCGCCGGTCTGCACCTGCAGCCCGGTCTCGTTGCGGATCCGCTGCAGCAGCGGTGCCAGGGTATAGCCGCCGGCGCGGGCCGCATCCAGGTCGACCAGGTGCATCCACTGCGCACCGGCTTCGGCGAAGGCCTGGGCGCGGCGCAGCGGATCGTCGCCGTAGTGGGTCTCGCGGGCGTAGTCGCCCTGCGCCAACCGCACCACGCGGCCGTCGCGGATGTCCAGGGCGGGATAGACGACGAAGCTCATGGGAAATCGGTCTCGAGGAAGTTGCGCAGGATGCGCGCGCCGGTGTCGGCGGAGCGCTCGGGATGGAATTGCGCGCCGCAGCGGCGACCATGCTGCACCACCGCGGTGAACAGACCGCCATGATCGCAGGCGGCGACAGTGTCGCCTGTGACCGGTGCGGCATAGCCGTGCACGAAATAGGCGCTGGCACCGTCCGGCACGCCCGCCAGCAACGACGACGGGCGCAGCGGCAACAGCCGGTTCCAGCCCATGTGCGGCACGCGGATGCCCAGCGCCGGCGGCATGCGCCGGACCACGCCGGTCAGCAGGCCCAGGCAATCGACATCGCCCTCCTCGGAATGCTCGAACAGCAACTGCATGCCCAGGCAGATGCCGATCAGCGGCACCTGTAGCGCGCGCAGCGGCTCGAGCAGGCCCTGCTCGCGCAGCCGCGCCATCGCATGCGGTGCCGCTCCCACGCCCGGCAGGATCACTCGCTCCGCGCCCTGCAGACCGGCCGCGTCGCGCACCAGCCGCGGCTCCACGCCGAGCCGCTGCAGCGCATAGCGCACCGAACCGAGGTTGGCGCCGCCGGCGTCGATCAACGCCACCGTGCTCATCGCACCCTCCGCGTGTCCACGATGCGCCGATTCACAGCACGCCCTTGGTCGAGGGCAGCGCCGCACCCTCGCGCTTCAGCGCCTGGCGCAAGGCGCGGGCCAGCGCCTTGAAGCAGGCCTCGACCTTGTGGTGGTCGTTGTCGCCGCGCACGCTCAGGTGCAGGTTCAGCCCGGCCGCATCGCACAGCGAGCGGAAGAAGTGCGGTACCAGTTCGGTGGGCATGTCGCCGACCCGCTCGCGCTTGAACTCGCCTTCGAACACGAAGTACGGGCGCCCGCTGAAGTCCAGCGCGGCGCTGGCCAGGGTCTCGTCCATCGGCAGGGTGAAGCCGTAGCGGCCGATGCCGCGCTTGTCGCCCAGCGCCTGACGCAACGCCTGGCCCAAGGCCAGGCCGGTGTCCTCGATGGTGTGGTGTTCGTCGATGTGCAGGTCGCCGTCGGCACGCACGTCCAGAGCGAAACCGCCGTGCTTGCCGATCTGCTCGAGCATGTGGTCGAAGAACGGCAGACCGGTGGCGCAGTGCGGGTCGCGCGCCAGGTCCAGGTCCAGGTCCACCGCGATGCGGGTTTCCTTGGTGTCGCGCTGCACCCGCGCACGCCGCGGCGCATCGGCCAGTTCGTGGGCGATGCCGGCCCAGTCCCACTCGCCGCCGAACTGGGCGGTACGCAACTGGAAGCCGCGGATGCGCAGGTTCTCGGCGAACTGGATGTCGGTGATGCGGTCGCCGACCATCGCCGAGCGCGCCCAGTCGATGCTGCGGTCCTGCAGGTACGGCAGCATCAGGCCGATGCCGGGCTTGCGCGTGGGCGCATTGTCGGCCGGCCAGCTGCGGTCGACCAGCACCTCGCGGAACACGATGCCCTGGCTGGCGAAGATCTGCAGCATCAGGTCGTTGGGGCCGTCGAAGGCGGCCTGCGGGTAGGCCTCGCTGCCGAGGCCGTCCTGGTTGGTGACGATAACGAACTGGTAGCCGGCGTCGCGCAGCTTGAGCATCGCCGGGATCACGCCCTGCACGAAGCGCAGCTTCTCGTAGGCGTCGATCTGGAAATCGGCCGGCTCCTCGATCAGGGTGCCGTCGCGGTCCACGAACAGGATCGGGGTCATGCCGCGGCCCTCCATGCCTGCAAGGCGCCGAGCACGCGCTGGTTCTGCGCCGGCGTGCCCAGGGTGATGCGCAGCGCATCGCCCAGGCCCGGCGCGGCGCGCTGGTCGCGCACCACCACCCCGGCCGCCAGCAGCGCCTGGAACGCGCCCTCGGCGTCATCGAAGCGCAGCAGCAGGAAATTGCCCTGCGACGGATACACCTGGCGCACGCCGGGCAGTGCCGCCAGCGCCGTCTGCATGCGCGTGCGCTCGGTCCGCACCTCCTGCACCCGCGCCGCGGTCTGCCGCAGCGGTTCGGGCTGCAGCGCGGCCAGCGCCAGCTGCGTGCATGGCGCCGGAATCGGATACGGCGCCTGGCAGCGGCGCAGCACCGCGATCAGCGCTGGATCGGCGATCACGCAGCCGATCCGCGCCGCCGCCAGCGCGTGCGCCTTGGACAGCGTGCGCAGCACCGCCAGGTTGGCATGGCGCGCAAGCAAGCTGGTGGCCGAGGCTTCGTCGGAAAACTCGCCATAGGCTTCGTCCACCACCAGCACCGCACGTCCTTGCAGACGCTCGGCGGCGCGATCGATGTCGGCCAGGGCGATCGCCGCACCGCCGGGGTTGCCCGGCGAACACAGGAATACCAGCTTGGCCATCTGGCTCAATGCGGCGTCCACCACCGCGTCCACGTCGGTCAGCAGGCCCTCGTCGGTATCGCGCAGCGGCACCTCGACCACGCGCGCGTTCTGCAGCCGCGCGCACACCGCGTACATGCCGAACACCGGCGGGGTGATGACGATGGCGTCGCGACCCGGCTCGCACAGGGCGCGCAGCAGCAGGTCGATGGCCTCGTCGCTGCCACGGCCGAGCAGCAGTTGGTCCGGGGCGCAGGCGTACAGCTGCGCCAGTGCGGCGCGCAGCGCCGACGGCTGGGGGTCGGGATAGCGGCGATTGCCGGCGTCACCGTCGGCGGCGTTGGCCCAGGCCGATTCGTTGGCATTGAGCCAGATCTCGCCCTGCAGCGCACTGCTGCGCGCGGACGAGTAGCCGGCGAACTCGCGCAGGTCCGGGCGGACCAACGCCAGCACGGCGCGTGCGTCTGGAGTCTGGCTCATGCCGCCTTCTCCATGCGCAGCGCCACCGCGTTGGCGTGCGCGTCCAGGCCTTCGGCGCGCGCCATCAACACCGCGCAACCGCCGATCGCGGCGATGCCGGCGGCACTGGCGCTCTGCACGCTGACGAAGTTCTGGAAGCTGGCCACGCTCACGCCGCTGTAGGCACGCGCCGCGCCGCTGGTCGGCAGCACGTGGTTGGTGCCGCTGCAGTAGTCGCCCAGCGCCTCAGGGGTGTAGTCGCCGAGGAATACCGAGCCGGCGGCCTCGACGCGGTCCAGCCAGTCGCGCGGCGCGCGCAGCGCCAGGATCAGGTGTTCCGGGGCGTAGCGGTTGCTGATGGCGAAGGCGTCATCCAGCGTGTCGACGCGGATCAGCCGCGACGCGGCCAGCGCCTGCCGGGCGATCGCCGCGCGCGGCAGCGTCGCCAACTGCCGCTCCAGTTCGTTCTCCACCGCCTCGATCAGCGCGGCGCTGTCGGACAGCAGCAATACCTGCGAGTCGGGGCCGTGTTCGGCCTGCGACAACAGGTCGGCGGCGACGAAGGCCGCATCGGCGCCGGCGTCGGCGATCACCATCACCTCGGACGGCCCGGCCGGCATGTCGATCGCCGCCGCGCCGGCCTGCGCGATTTGCTGCTTGGCCTCGGTGACATAGCTGTTGCCCGGGCCGAACAGCTTGTCGCAGGACGGCACGCTTTCGGTGCCGAAGCCCATCGCCGCGATCGCCTGGGCGCCGCCGAGCTTGAACACCCGGTCGACGCCGCACA
>NZ_AQOJ01000563.1:0-464 GCF_000364685.1 Xanthomonas sp. SHU 166 | reverse complement strand
TGGCGCCTTGGGCGGCGGCGGCGGCGGGGCCTTGGGCGGCGCGCTGCTGCACGCGGCCAGCATCAACAAGGCACTCGCGGCGAGGGGCAATCCGTAACGCATCGACATCGACTCCTGTGGCAGGGCGAAACTAGAGGGGCGGCCGTGCAGACCCCATGAAGGTGCACGGGGCGCAGTCTAGCTGGCCGGAGGCGGGGCTTGGTGGTGCGTTGGCGGTCGGGACCCGGGACCCGGGAAGCGTAGCGACGCGTCAGCGCAGCGGCGCATGAGGCAATGCCACAGCGAATCCCCTGGCGTGTAAACGAGCGCGAACCGGAAATTACCGTTCCGAGTCCAGCAAGCGCATGTCGCACATCTTTCCGCCCCCGAGTCCGCGCTGTCCCGGGCCCCGGGCCCCGGGTCCCGGCTCCCTCCTCAGCGCCGCCGCCGCCCGGGCCCCAGCTTGCGGGTGACGGTGTTGCGGC
>NZ_AQOJ01000562.1:0-3862 GCF_000364685.1 Xanthomonas sp. SHU 166 | reverse complement strand
CGCTCGCGGCGGCCGCCGCGCAGCAGGGCGGCCTCGACATCGCCTGCATCGATGATCTCCGCCGGCGCCAGCGCGGCCAGGCGCCAGCACACGTTCTCCAGTTCGCGCACGTTGCCCGGCCACGGATAGGCGCGCAACGCGTCCAGCGCCGCCGGCGCCAGCCGCTTGGGCGGGGTGTCGAGCTTGCGCGCGGCCATCGCCAGGAAGTTCTCGGCCAGTTGCGGCACGTCGGCGCGGCGCTCGCGCAGCGGCGGCAACTGCAGCCGCACCACGTCCAGGCGGTGCAGCAGGTCGGCGCGGAAGCGACCCTGTTCGACCAGCGCTTCCAGATCCTGGTGGGTGGCGGCGATGACCCGCACGTCGACCCGGATCAGTTCGCGCCCGCCGACGCGGAAGAACTCGTTCTCGGCCAGCACGCGCAGCAGCCGGGTCTGCAGCGGCAGCGGCATGTCGCCGATTTCGTCCAGGAACAGGGTGCCGCCGTCGGCCTGCTCGAAGCGACCGATGTGGCGGCGCTGCGCGCCGGTGAAGGCGCCGGCCTCGTGGCCGAACAGTTCGCTCTCCAGCAGTTCGGCCGGAATCGCCGCGGTGTTGAGCGCGACGAACGGCTTGCGCGCGCGCGGCGACTCGGTGTGCAGCGCGTGCGCGACCAGTTCCTTGCCGGTGCCGGTCTCGCCGTTGATCAGCACCGACAGCGGCGCCTGCGCCAGCCGGCCGATGGCACGGAACAGCGCGCGCATCGCCGGGGTGTCGCCGATCAGTTCGGTGCTGCCCTGCCCGGCCGGTGTCGTCGCCGGCACCGCGGCGATGGCGCTGCCGGGATCGGGCAGCGCGCGTGCGGCCAGCGCCACCGCATCGTCCAGGTCGAACGGCTTGGACAGGAACTCGTGGGCGCCGCCGCGGAACGCGCCGGCGGTGCTGGCCACGTCGGTGTAGGCGGACATCACGATCACCGGCAGTTGCGGGTGCGCGGCCTTGAGCTTGTCCAGCAGCACCAGACCGTCGTCGCCGGGCATGCGCACGTCGGTGAACAGCAGGTCGGGCATGGGCCGCTGCGCCAGCGCCTGCAGCGCGGCGGCGGCGCTGTCGAAGCCGTCGACGCTGTAGCCGGCGTCGCGCAGCGCGGTGGACAGCACGAAGCGCACCGAACGGTCGTCGTCGACCACCCAGATCCGTTGCGTTCCTTGCAGGGAGTCGGTCATCGCAGTGCTCCTAATCGGTGTCCGCTGCGCGCTGCGGCAGCAGCAGGGTGAACACGGTGTGGCCGGGGCGGGAGCGGTAGGTCAGCGAGCCGGCATGCTCGCGCGCCACCTGCTGGGCCAGCGCCAGGCCCAGACCGCTGCCTTCGGCGCGGCCGCTGACCAGCGGCAGGAACAGGTGTTCGGCCAGTTCCTCGGGCACACCGCGGCCGTCGTCGACGATCTCCAGGCGCAGGCCGCGCGCATGCACGCGGTCGCGGATGCGCTGGCCGTGCTCGACGCGGGTGCGCAGGGTGACCTGCGCCGCGCCGGCCTGAATCGCGTTGCGCACCAGGTTCCACACCGCCTGGGTGAGGCGGTCGGCATCGCCGAGGAATTCCGGGATGCTGGGGTCGTAGTCGCGCTGCAGGCGCACCGACCAGCCGCCTTCGTTTTCGGCCAGGCGCAACACCCGCTCCAGCACCGCGTGGATGTTGAGCATGGCGTGCGGGCGCGCCGGCGCCGGCGACAGCAACTGGTCGAGCAGGCTGTTGAGGCGCTCGATCTCCGCGCCGATCAGTTCGATCAGTTCGCGCTCGTCCTCGTCGCGGTGCTGGGCGCGGCGCGCCAGCAGCTGCGCGGCGCCCTTGAGCCCGGCCAGCGGATTGCGCAGTTCGTGGGCCAGGCCCTTGAGCGCCGCGCTGAGCGCGTTCGGCAGGGCCTGCGCCGGGTCCGGCGTGGGGAACTCGTCGACCGGGTGCGCTTCCAGCAGCCAGCCGCCGTCGTCCAGCCGCGACAGCCAGCCTTCGGCGAAGCGCGGCGGCTCGCCGGGCACGGCCAGGGCCATGCGGTGCAGGCGCAGCACGTCGCGCTCGTCGTTGCGCAGGAACCGTGCGAGCGCATCGCCCTGCACTTCCAGTGAGGCCAGCGGCTGGTCGAGCAGGCGCCGCACGCTGACCCCGAGCCAGCGCGCGAAGGCGGGATTGGCGCCGCGCAGGCGGCCGTCTGTATCCGCCCAGACCACCGGGGTGCCAAGGGCGGAAAGCGGGGGGGGCGTGGTGTTCATGGCCATTGCACCAATGTAGTGCAAAGCCGAGCAGGCGGCACGGGCGAGCGGCGCATGGCGCGGCCGCTGCCCTTGCGGATGGCGCGTCGCGCAGCCGCCTGACGACCAGTGGCTGGCGCCACCCGGCCCTGCATCACGACGCAACCAGGAATCTTGGGGAAAGCCGGGGGTGTGGCGAGGCGAATGGCCACGCGGAATACCTCGATCTTTTGAGAATGGCCGGCGCTTCCCCCCAGGAAGCGCCGGCGAAGGCCGCGGCCGCGTGGACCGGCCACCAGCGCCGGCCCCACGTCCTGCGACAAGGCCCGCGACCGCCGTCGCGGGCCGGCGAACCTCACAACTCGTAGGCCGATTCGCCATGCGAGGTGATGTCCAGACCCTCGCGCTCGGCGTCTTCCGGCACGCGCAGGCCGATCACCAGCTTGGCGATCAGGAAGCCGACCACCGAGACCACGCCGATCCAGCCGACGGTGATCAGCACGCCTTCGGCCTGCACCAGCACCTGGTGGCCCATGGTCACGCCCTCGGCGTAGCCCATGCCGCCCAGCGCCTTGTCGGTGAACACGCCGGTGAGGATCGCGCCGACGATGCCGCCGACGCCGTGCACGCCGAACACGTCCAGGGTGTCGTCGGCATTGAGCAGCTTCTTCAGCCCGGTCACGCCCCACACGCAGATCACGCCGGCGGCCACGCCGATGGCGATGGCGCCGAACGGCCCCACGGTACCGGCGGCCGGGGTGATGCCGACCAGGCCGGCGACCATGCCCGAGGCCACGCCCAGCGCCGAGGACTTGCCCTTGATCACCTTCTCCGTCAGCGACCAGGCCAGCACCGCCGCGGCGGTGGCCAGCAGGGTGTTGAGGAAGGCCAGTGCGGCGGTGGCGTTGGCTTCCAGCGCCGAGCCGGCGTTGAAGCCGAACCAGCCCACCCACAGCAGCGAGGCGCCGACGAAGGTCAGGGTCACGTTGTGCGGCTTCAGCGCGGTGTGGCCGAAGCCCAGGCGCTTGCCGACGAAGTACGAACCGACCAGACCGGCCACGCCGGCGTTGATGTGGACCACGGTGCCGCCGGCGAAGTCCAGCGCGCCCTTGCCGAACAGGAAGCCCGGGGCCGACCACACCATGTGCGCCAGCGGCAGGTAGCCGAAGGTGAACCAGATGACCACGAACAGCAGCACCGCGGCGAACTTCACCCGCTCGGCGAAGGCGCCGACGATCAGCGCGCCGGTGATGCCGGCGAAGGTCAGCTGGAAGGCGACGAACACGTACTCCGGCAGCTTGAAGCCCTTGGAGAAGGTGTCGGCCAGCGTGGTGGTGTCGACGCCGGCCAGCAGCGCCTTGTGCAGCGTGCCGATGAACGGACCGCCATCGGCGAACGCCAGGCTGTAGCCGTACACCACCCACAGCACCGCGATCAGCGAGAACACCACGCCGACCTGGATCAGCACCGACAGCACGTTCTTGGCGCGGACCATGCCGCCGTAGAACAGCGCCAGGCCGGGCACCACCATCAGCAGCACCAGCAGCGTGGAGGTGAGCATCCAGGCGACGTCGCCCTTGTCCACCACCGGCGCCGGCGTGGCCGCGGCCGCGGC
The DNA here is from genome assembly GCF_000364685.1 of Xanthomonas sp. SHU 166. Lineage (NCBI taxonomy): Bacteria > Pseudomonadati > Pseudomonadota > Gammaproteobacteria > Lysobacterales > Lysobacteraceae > Xanthomonas > Xanthomonas sp. SHU 166. Next base: position 24 of record NZ_AQOJ01000562.1, on the reverse strand, counting down.
CGGCGCGGCGGCCGGTGCGGGCGG
>NZ_AQOJ01000561.1:0-10398 GCF_000364685.1 Xanthomonas sp. SHU 166 | reverse complement strand
CGGCGCGGGTTGCGAGCAAGGCCGGCGCGGCGCCGCAACCGGCGGCACGCCGTCCGGTCGTGGCCGCCGCCAGCAACGGCGACGCCTGGCGGGAGTTCTGAGGCCGCGGTGGCCAGGCGCACACGGCCTGGCCACCTCGCCTGCACCAGCGGCACATTCCGCCATTCCCTGCCTGATCGAACGCCGGCTGTCCCGACGCGCGCTCGACACGCGCCGCCATCGGCCATCGCCCCGCGCCTCCTCGCCATCATCGCGTGCCTGCCACGGCGCGCCAGCGCCCGACTGCCCCTGCCTCGCCCGACCTCGATGCCAGCCCGGCACGGCCGGATCACGCCCACTGCAGGCGACACCAGCGACGGCGGCGCGGCACGTCCATCGGCGAATGGACCGAGCGAGGACATGCCAACACCCGCCGGTCACCGCGGTTCCCGCAGCCTTCTCGACAGGCCTGCACATCCCGGAATCGTGCGGCCGTTCGCAGATCGCGCAGCTCCTGCATCGGCGCTGCATCCGCAGCGCGCCGCAGCGCGTATGTCCTGCCCACTCCTTTTCTCACATGGGCGCCACAACCCTGATGACCGCGTAACTCCGCCAAGATCACAGATTCAATCTTTGTCTCAAGCCGCCGCTAAAGATCTGCCCGATTCGGCCGAGTGCTGGCGATCCCCTCGCATGCACGCGTCTTCGCCCGGCGAAGTTCGATCGCTGTCCGCCCCCTACATTCCCATCGCATGCGCTTGCTCGCGAGCGCATGCCTTCTTTCGCTTTCCCCCAGAGACCCGCGCAATGACGTCGCACTCCGCGAACCACGCCGCTCCGCCCGCCTCCGACCGCCGCTCGCGTTTGCGGGTCTGGCACGACCTCCCCATTGCGCGCAAGCTCAGCCTGATCGGCGTGCTGGCCTTGATCGGGCTGGCCATTCCCCTGCTGCTGTACACCCGCACCCTCAGCGACGGCGTGGAGGTCAGCCGCGCCGAGCTGCGCAGCTACGCGCCATTGCGCGAGATGCTGCGGCTGCTGGCGGCCCTGCAGGAAGAACAGGTCGGCGCCGTCGCCGACACGGCGCAGGCGCGCGACACCGCGGACCGGGCGCTGCGCGAACTGCAGCGGACCGTGCCGGCCCTGCCCGGCTTCGAGCGCAGCACGGCGGCGCTGGCGCAATTGCAGCAGACCCTGCAGACCAGGCGCAGCGACTTCGCGGCGGTCGCCGACCAGGCCGACGACGCGCTGGACGCCCTGCGCGACGACAGCCAGCTGGTCTATACGCCTTACGTGGAAAGCTACCACCTGGTGGTCAGCAGCCTGATCTACGCCCCGGTGACCAGCCAGACCCTGACCCGGCTGGATGCGATGCGCGACCCCTCGCAGGCCGGCGCCGACACCCCGGTCCTGCGCGCGCAGATCGCCGAGCTGGCCCGCGATCAGGGCCGCCTGCGGCATGAGCTGAAGAAGGCGTTGGGCCTGCTCGAACAGCCGGATCCGGCCCTGTCGCAGTCGGTCGCCGCCGAAGCCGCCGTCGCCGATCGCGCCCTGCCGCAACTGGCGCAGGCCCTGGACGGCGGCAGCGCCGATGCCGATCAGCGCTGGAACGCGGCCCTGCATGGCTGGGACGAGGCCTTGCACGGGCTGAGCGCCACCGCGTTGCAGGCGCTGCAGCGCCAGTCGCAGCGTCATCTGGACGCCTCGCTGCAGGCGATGTGGACCGCGGTGGCCGGGCTCGGCGTGCTGACGCTGCTGATCGCGGCGATCTGCACGCACACCCTGATCACCCTGACCCGCAACGTGCGCCGCGCCGCCGGCGTTGCCGCCGACATCGCCGAGGGCCGCCTCGACGCCCGCATCGTGGTGCCCAGCCGCGACGAAAGCGGTCGGCTGCTGGCCGACATGCAACGCATGCAGCAGCAGCTGCGCGAGGTGCTGGCCGCCCAGACCGAGATGGCGCGGCGCCACGATGGGGGCCAGACCAGCTATCGCATGGACGAGAGCGTCTTCCCCGGCGACTACGGGCGCATGGTCCGCGACAGCAATGCCCTGGCCGCCTCGCACATCGCGGTGACCGAGCGCCTGGCGCAGATCATGGGCCGTTACGCGATCGGCGACCTGTCCGAGGACATGGACCGCCTGCCCGGCGAGAAAGCCCGCCTCACCGAGACGATGGACACGGTCAAGCACAACCTGACCGCGATGAACAGCGAGATCAAGCACCTGGCCGGCGCCGCCGCGGCGGGCGACTTCAGCGTGCGTGGCGACGCCGCGCGCTTCCAGTACGACTTCCGCCTGATGGTCGACAGCCTCAACCAGCTGATGGCCACCGCCGACGGCAACCTGCAGGCGCTGTCGTCCCTGCTGCAGTCGATCGCCGCCGGCGACCTGACCGCACGCATGCACGGCGACTTCCAGGGCGTGTTCGCGACCATGCGCGACGACGCCAACGCCACCACCGAACAGCTGGCCGCCATCGTCGCGCGCATCCAGACTGCCGCGGTCAGCATCAACGCCGCCGCCAGCGAGATCGCCACCGGCAACGACGATCTGTCGCGCCGCACCGAGCAGCAGGCGGCCAGCCTGGAGGAGACCGCCGCGTCGATGGAGGAACTGACCTCCACCGTCAAGCAGAACGCCGAACGTGCGCGCCAGGCCAACCAACTCGCCGCCGGCGCGGCCTCGGTCGCCTCGCAGGGCGGCGACGTGGTCGGCCAGGTCGTGCAGACCATGAGCGGCATCGAAGCGTCCTCGAAGAAGATCGGCGACATCATTTCGGTGAGACGGCATCGCCTTCCAGACCAACATCCTGGCGCTCAACGCCGCGGTGGAAGCGGCGCGTGCCGGCGAGCAGGGCCGCGGCTTCGCCGTGGTCGCCAGCGAAGTGCGCACCCTCGCCCAGCGCTCGGCCAACGCCGCCAAGGAGATCAAGACGCTGATCGACGAGTCGGTCGGCCGCGTCGCCGAAGGCTCGGCCCTGGTCGAGCGCGCCGGCACCACCATGCAGGAGATCGTGACCTCGGTGCAGCACGTCACCGACATCATGGGCGAGATCGCGGTCGCCTCGCAGGAGCAGTCGTCCGGCATCGAGCAGGTCAACCGCACCGTCACCCAGATGGACGAGAGCACCCAGCAGAACGCCGCGCTGGTGGAGGAAGCCACCGCCGCCGCGCGTTCGATGGAGGAGCAGGCCAGCCACCTGCGGCAGGCCGTGGCGGTGTTCAAGGTGCAGGCGGCGGCATCCTCGGTGCGTGCGCCGGCGGTACCGGCCGCGCGCACGCCGACACACGCGGCCGCCTGAGTCCAGGCGCGCGGATCGCGCCACCCAGGCTCGGCCTGTCACGCCGCGGTCGGCGCACACCGCGCCGCCGGAACAACGACCCAATTACCGATCGGCCGCGGAACGCCTCCGCGGCCGATTGCGTTTCCAGGCCTGCGCGGCAGCCTTTTTTCGAAAACCCCACACCAGCGTCGTTACCACGGCGTGAAATGTGATGAATACGACCTTAAGGATCGACAGGTGCTGTCGATAACGTGAACAGCCGGTGAGTACCGGCGTCGCGCTGGCCGGTTTCCAATGCAGGCACTATCCACCACGACGCCCCGTTGGGGAGGTTTCACTCGCCTGCCATGGGGGCTGTTGTTGCTGGTGCTCTGGAGCATCTGGGCGGCAAGCCAACTGGTAGCGCTCGCCAGCCCGCCGCCGGCCGACAGCGCCGAGGCCATTCGCGCGCGCCTGCTGGCCTTTGCGCCCGCCATCGACGCTGCCGACGGGCAGCCCGTGGCGTTCCGCCTGCGCGTGGCCGGCTGCGAGTGCGCCGCGCCTGCGGCGCTCGCACTGCCAGGGATGCGCAGCGTGGACCTGCGCGCCCGGCTGGCGCCGCCGTCCCTGCCCTATGCGCTGATCGTCCTCGATGCGCAGTCCCGCCTGATCTATGCCGGCCCGGCACAGCTGGCCGGATGCGGCACGTCCATCGCCGCCGCGTCGCTGCTGCCGCGGCTGCTCGCCACCGGCGGCGCTTCGCCGCTGATCTCTCCCGCCCAGTGCGGATGTCCCACCGACTCCAAGGAATCCCTCTCATGAGCGCCTCGCCTACCCAAGGCAGCTTTCTCGTCGGCAACGAGCGCTACGTCTACCTGCAGAAACTGGCGGCGCAGGCCGACCGGCTGTTCGTGGTCGTCGCGGTCCTGGCCACCCTCGCCAGCCTGGCCGCCGCCTGGCATCAGGGCGCGTGGACGCCGTGGCTGGCGGTCAGCCTGCCGACCCTGGCCGTCATCGCCCTGCAGGTGAAGCTGCATCCGGGCAGCCTGCTGAGCCGCTGCACCGTGGCCTTGGGCCTGATGGTGCTGGCCGCGGCGCTGATCCAGCAGGCCGGCGGCATGATCGAAGTGCACTTCGGCGTCATCCTGCTGATCGCGCTGCTGCTGTACTACCGCGACTGGCGGCCGATCATGGTCGCGGCCGCCGCGATCGCCGTGCATCACGTGCTGTTCTTCTGGCTGCAGCATCGCGGCCTGCCGGTGCGGGTATTCACCGCCGAGGCCGGGATCGGCATCCTGGCGATCCATGCGCTGTACGTGGCGGTGGAAGCGGCGATCCTGGTGCCGATGGCGGTGCAGATGCGCCGGCAACTGCTGGACGTAGGCCACGACCCGCACGCCCTGGCCCAGGCCGCGCGCGCCATCGCCCAGCAACAGCCGCTGTCGGCCGCGATCCGCGAGCTGGACCTGCCGGAAGGCTCCATCGCCCACACCCTGGTGGCCGCCAACGCGCAGCTGCTGCGCAGCCGCGAGCAGGACAGCGAGGCCCAGCGCGAGACCCAGCGCATCCGCAGCGCGCTGGACGATGTCACCACCAACGTCATGATCGCCGATGCCGACCGCCGCATCGTCTACGTCAACCGCCCGCTGCTGCAGATGCTCAGCGAGGTGCAGGAAGACCTGCGCCGCGACCTGCCGCAGTTCGATGCCAGCGCACTGCTGGGCAAGACCATCGACGTGTTCCACCGCCATCCCGAACACCAGGCGCGCATGCTCGCCGAGCTGACCGGCACGCACCGCGCGCAGATCCGCGTCGGCGGCCACACCATGCGCCTGATCGTCAATCCGGTGACCGACGCGACCGGCAACCGCCTCGGCTTCGTGGTGGAATGGGCCGACCGCACCGACGAAGTGGCGGTGGAAGAGGAGATCGCCGGCATCGTGCGTGGCGCGGTCGCCGGCGACCTCGGCGGCCGCATCCGCCTGGACGACAAGCACGGCTTCCTGCTGCAGTTGGGCGAGCAGATCAACGCCATGCTCGCCGCCAGCGCCTCCGGCCTGGGCCACATCCAGCAGATGCTGCGCGCGCTGGCCGAGGGCGACCTGTCGCGGCGCATCGACGCCGACCTGCAGGGCGTGTACGCGAACATGAAGGACGATGCCAACGCCACCGCCGAGCAGCTGTCGGCGATCGTGCGGCAGATCCAGGGCGCCTCGGACGCGATCAACACCGCCGCCGGCGAGATCGCCGCCGGCAACGACGATCTGTCGCGCCGGACCGAACAACAGGCCGCCAGCCTCGAAGAAACCGCCGCCTCGATGGAGGAACTGACCTCCACCGTCAAGCAGAACGCCGAGCATGCGCACCAGGCCAACCAGTTGGCGGTCGGCGCCGCGGCGGTCGCCTCGCAAGGCGGCAGCGTGGTCGGCAAGGTGGTCACCACGATGAGCGGCATCGAAGCCTCGTCGAAGAAGATCGCCGACATCATCGGCGTGATCGACGGCATCGCCTTCCAGACAAACATCCTGGCGCTCAACGCCGCGGTCGAGGCCGCGCGTGCCGGCGAGCAGGGCCGTGGCTTCGCCGTGGTCGCCAGCGAGGTGCGCGTGCTGGCGCAGCGTTCGTCCAACGCCGCCAAGGAGATCAAGGGCCTGATCGACGATTCGGTGACCCGTGTGGCCGAAGGCTCGGCCCTGGTCGACCAGGCCGGCCGCACCATGCAGGACATCGTGTCCTCGGTCCAGCGCGTCACCGACATCATGCGCGACATCGCCTCGGCCTCGCAGGAACAGTCGGCCGGCATCGAGCAGGTCAACCAGACCGTCGTGCAGATGGACGAGGCGACCCAGCAGAATGCCGCCCTGGTCGAGGAAGCCAGCGCCAGCGCCCGGTCGATGGAACACGAGGCGGGCGAACTGGCACGGGCCGTGGCATCCTTCACCCTGGAGCAGCGCCCGCCGTCGAACGCGGTCGCCACTGGCGGCAACGTGCAGCCGGTCTACAAAAAAGTCCAGCTCAGCCGATAGCATGCGTGGGGCGGCCCGACGCGGTGCCGCCCCACCCACCTCCAGTACCCACTCTCCACCATGGCCGAAGGCACTCCCAGCGACTCCCCTGTCCCGACTTCGCCGGAAGAAGAAGTGGAGGACGACCGTTTCCTGCTGACCAAGCCGCGACAGATCCGCCAGTTGCTGCAGTCGCTGATCCAGCAGCGTTCGCAGGTCAGCGCGCACGTGGGCGGTCGCGACCAGGCCTTCTCGACCGCGTTGCTGGACCTGGACGAGGACAGCGTACTGCTGGACCTGAGCGTCAACGAGGCCTCCAACCGCGCCGCCGAGCAGGCCGAGTACCTGCTGTGCTTCGCCCAGCTGGACAAGGTGCGGGTGCGTTTCCGCATCGAAAGCCCGCAGCGCACCGACGACAACGGCCAGCCGGGCCTGCGTGCCCCGCTGCCGGAATCGCTCTACTACCTGCAGCGGCGCGAGCATTTCCGCCTGGAGACCCCGATCACCGATTCGCCGTTGTGCGTGCTGCGCATCGACGACGATGCCGGCCAGATCGAACTGAAACTGCGCGTGGTGGACATCAGCGGCGGCGGCCTGGCGGTGGCGCTGGTACAGGGCCAGCCGATGCCGCAGCTGCAGCAGAGCTATCCGAACTGCGTGCTGCAGCTGCCCGATGCCGACGCCATCCGGCTGACCCTGCAGGTCTGCAACATGTATGTCTCCAAGCTCGCCAACGGCCAGGACACCCTGCGCGTGGGCATGCGCTTCCAGGACCTGCCGCGCGGTGCCGACGCGGCGATCCAGCGCTACGTGTTCCGCATCGAGCGCCAGCGCAGCGCCCGCAAGAGCGGCGTGCTTTCCTGAACGCCGCAAGCGGCCGGCCGATCCAGGTCTAAAGTTCGCCGTGGCCGCGCCGATCTAGCATCAGAGTCGCGCTTTCCCACCCACGCCACCACCCGCAATCCCGTGCGCACCAGGAGCACACGATGAACGACAAGACCACCTCCAATTCCGACGCCACCGGCGGCGAATTCCTCAGCTTCACCCTCGGCGAAGAACACTACGGCGTGGATATCCTCAAGGTGCAGGAAATCCGCGGCTACGACTCGGTCACCCGGGTCCCGGACGCCCCCGAGTACATCAAGGGCGTGATCAACCTGCGCGGCACCATCGTCCCGGTGATCGACCTGCGCCTGAAGCTGCGCCTGAAGGAAGCGCGCTACGACGCCTTCACCGTGATGATCGTGCTCAACGTCGAGAACCGCGTGGTCGGCATCGTGGTGGACAGCGTCTCCGACGTGATCCCGCTGAACGAAGAGCAGATCCGCCCGACCCCCGAGTTCGGCGCCGCGGTCGACACCCGCTTCATCTCGGGCATCGGCACCCAGGACGACAAGATGTTGATCCTGCTGGATATCGAGACCCTGCTCGACAGCGCCGAGTTCGGCCAGCAGCACGCCCACGTCGACGAGGCCGCCTGACCCCCGGCCGCTGCGGCGGCCGCCCGGCTGTAGACGAAACCCGCCGCAAGGCGGGTTTTTATTTGAAATGCGAACTGTTTATCACTTGGGCGAATCAAGTTAACCGGTTTCACGCCGATAGCTGAAGAGTGGCCGGCATCACACGGCCCTCACTTCAGCCCCCGTCCCCAAGGAGTCGTTCCATGAAACCGAGCTTTCCCATGCTGCTGGTCCTGCTGCTCGCCGCCAGCCCCAGCACCTTCGCCCAGTCCCAGCAGATGATCCCGCCGGAGATGGCCACCCGTTTCGTCGGCAAGGACGGCATGGTCTGCGGCAAGGTCGAGAAAGCCAAGTACGCGCAGAATTCCGAAGGCGAGCCGACCTTCCTGTACATGGGCGGCATGTTCCCGCGCCACACCTTCTCCGCCCGCATCGCCGGCGCCGACCGCAGCAAGTTCGGCTTCGCCCCGGAAACCCTGGAAGGCAAGGACGTGTGCGTGATCGGCAAGATCGAGCGGGACAGCTCGCGTGCCGAAATCCAGGTCAGCGCGCCGTCCAGCCTGAAGCTGGCCACCATCAAGTAAGCCATTGCGCCGCCGTGCTGGACCCGTGCGCACGGTCCGGCGCGGCGGCGTTTGCCGTTTTTTGCCCCTTGTCGTCCCCCTCCGAATTATGGGAAACGCGCTCATGCAGTGGATTAAAGATCTGAAGGTGATGCCCAAACTGATGCTGGCGTTCGGCGTCGTGCTGGCGTTGATGCTGATCCAGGGCGTGGCCGCCTACCGCGGTCTTAACTCGCTCGATGGCGTGACCAAGAATGTGTCGTCGCAGGTGGTGCCGAGCGTGCGCACCGGCGGCGAAATGCGCGGCATCCTCGGCGAGTACCGCAACGCGGCCTACCAGAGCCTGATCCGCAGCAGCGATGCGCTGAAGAAGGAATCGGCCGCGCGCAAGGTTGCGCTGAAGAAGCAGATGGACCAGATCCTGGCCCAATATCCGCCCAAGATCGGCAGCCCGCAGGAAAAGACCATCTACGACCGTCTGGTCGCCGACTGGAAGAAGGCCAGCGCCTCCTACCAGTCCGTCGACGAAATGCTGCAGCTCGACCTGCACGACGACGCCATCGATACCTTCACCGGCGAGACCCGCACCCTGCACAACAAGGTGGTGGACGACGTCGTCGCCCTGATCGCCGAGAACGATCGCCAGGCCAAGGCCGCGGCCGACGCCGCCAGCGGCACCTATCGCAACGCCTCGGCAACCCTGCTGATCTGCCTGCTGATCGGCCTTGGCGCAGCGGTCGGTCTGGCCTTCCTGTTCGGGCGGATGCTCGCCAACAGCGTGCGCGATGCGGTCAAGGTGGCCAGCGACGTCGCCGCCGGCAAGCTCGACGGACATATCGACGCCAACAGCAAGGACGAGATCGGCGAGCTGATGCAGGCACTCAAGCGCATGCAGCAGGACCTGCGCGGGCGCATCGAGCGCGACGCCGCGGTCGCCGCCGAGAACCTGCGCATCCGCACCGCGCTGGACAACTCCTCGACCGGCATGTTCATCGTCGACCTGGACTACAACATCGTCTACGCCAACCCGTCGATGCAGGGCCTCACCGACAAGTACGCCGAGCAGATCCACTCGGTGGCGCCGGCCTTCGATTCGAGCCTGCCGCTGGTCGGCTCGCCGGTGACGGTGCTGGAGTACGGCAACCAGCACGATCCCAAGACCCTGGCGGAGCTGGAAAAGAAGGGGGTGATGGAACGCGAGATGGCCTACGTCGACGCGCGCGTCGCCCAGACCATCACCGCCATCCGCGACCAGCACGGCACGCACATCGGCTTTGTCTGCGAATCGCGCGACCGCACCCTGGAAGCGCAGGTCGAACAGGAAGTGGCCAAGATCGTGCGCGAGGCCGCCGCGGGCGACCTCAGCGGGCGCGTCGGCATCGAAGGCAAGCACGGCTTCTTCCTGCAGCTGGCGCAGCAGCTCAATGGCCTGCTGCAGGCCAACGGCGACAGCATCGGCCAAGTGTCCAGGCTGCTGACCGCGCTGTCGCAGGGCGACCTCACCGCGCGCATGCATGGCGATTTCCAGGGCGTGTTCGCGACCATGCGCGACGACGCCAACGCCACCGCCGAGCAGCTGGCGGCCATCGTCGGCCGCATCCAGCAGGCGGCGAACGCGATCAATGCCGCCGCCGGCGAAATTGCCGCCGGCAACGACGACCTGTCGCGCCGCACCGAGCAGCAGGCGGCGAATCTGGAAGAGACCGCCGCCTCGATGGAGGAACTGACCTCCACCGTGCGCCAGAACGCCGAGCACGCGCGCCAGGCCAACCAGTTGGCCGGCGGCGCCGCCACGGTCGCCTCGCAGGGCGGCAGTGTGGTCGGCCAGGTGGTGCAGACCATGAGCGGGATCGAGGCGTCCTCGAAGAAGATCGCCGACATCATCAGCTCGAGACGGCATCGCCTTCCAGACCAACATCCTGGCGCTCAACGCCGCGGTGGAAGCCGCACGTGCCGGCGAACAGGGCCGCGGCTTCGCGGTGGTCGCCAGCGAAGTGCGCACCCTCGCTCAGCGCTCGGCCAACGCCGCCAAGGAGATCAAGGGCCTGATCGACGCCTCGGTGAGCCAGGTGGCCAACGGCTCGACCCTGGTGCGCCAGGCCGGCCAGACCATGACCGAAATCGTC
>NZ_AQOJ01000560.1:0-1560 GCF_000364685.1 Xanthomonas sp. SHU 166 | reverse complement strand
AAGAAGCCACCGCCGCCGCGCGTTCGATGGAAGAGCAGGCCGGCCAGCTGATCGAGGCCGTGTCGATCTTCCGCGTCGAGCAGTCGGCGCAGGCCAGCGCGGTCCACGCGCCGCAGGCCGTGTCCGCGCCGCGGGCGGCAGCGCCGGCGAAGAAGCCTGCGGCCGTCGCCGCCGCCAAGCCGGCGGCGGTGCGTGCCCGCAAGGTCGAGCCGGCCCTGGCCGATTCGGACTGGCAGGAGTTCTGAGACAGGCCCGGCCTGTCGCTGCATCCCCCCATCCCCGGCCTTCGCGCCGGGGATTTTTTTGACCGCCGCGCCAGCGCGAGGATTGTCTACGGATCGGTCGCGCCGCACGCTCAATTTCCCCGTTCCCGGAGCCGTTAAACCTTTGGGAACCTTTCCAAGGATCAGGTCGATGTCGTCTCGCTCGTTGCTCACCCGCCTCTCGGATCTGCCGCTGCGCCGCAAGTTCCTCTGGCAGACCTTGTTGCTGGGTGCCGGCATCGTCCTGCTGGCAGTGATTGCCGCGCGCATGCAGTACCTGGACATCCGCAACACGCGCGAGCAGGCACTGAAGAGCCAGATCGAGCTGGCGCTGGGCGTGGTGCGCGCCTATGCGGCCGAGGTGGACAAGGGCAGCATGCCGCTGGCCGAGGCGCAGCGCACCGCCCTGCGCACCCTGGAATCGATGCGCGCCCGCGACGGCGTGGACTACTTCTACGTGCACGACCTGCACCCGACCATGCTGATGCACCCCACCCGCCACGACCTGGTCGGCAAGGACATCGGCCAGGTGCTCAGCGCCGACGGCAAGCCGATCTTCCGCGAGTTCGTGAAGGCAGCCGAGGCCGGCGGCGGCTACGTCGACTATCTGTGGCCCAAGCCCGGCAGCGACAAGCCGGTCGAAAAAATCTCCTACAACGCCGCGTTCGCGCCCTGGCACTGGGTGATCGGCACCGGCGTGTATATGGACGACGTGCAGGCGCAGGCGCTGGTCTTCACCGGGGTGATGACCCTGGCCGGCGGCATCCTGGTGCTGCTCACCTTCGGCATCAACTGGTTGATCGGCAGTTCGGTGCTGCGACCGGTATCGCGCAGCCTGGAGGCGATCCGCGCGGTGTCGCGCGGCGACCTCAGCGTGCGCATCGACAATCCCGGCCGCGACGAGACCGGCGAGATGCTGCGCGCCACCGGCGAAATGATCCGGATGCTGGAACGCTTCTCCAGCGAGACCGCACGAATGGCCGTACTGCACGCCGACAAGGACATGTCCCACCGCATGCCGGAGGACTTCCCCGGCGTGTACGGCGACCTGGCTGCCAGCATCAACCGCATGATGTTCGAGCACCTGGACGCGATCGTCGACGCCATCGCGGTACTCAACGAATACGCCAACGGCGACCTGCATCGCGACGCGCGCCGCCTTCCCGGCAGCCGCGCGGTGCTGCACGAATCGATGGACGCGGCCAAGGCCAGCCTGCTGGCGATCAACACCGAGATCAAGCGCCTGGCCGCGGCCGCCGCCGCCGGCGACTTCAGCGTGCGCGGCGACGCCGGGCGG
>NZ_AQOJ01000559.1:0-952 GCF_000364685.1 Xanthomonas sp. SHU 166 | reverse complement strand
TGGAGGTCAGCGACCGCAACCTGGGCAAGCTGTCGACCCTGCTGCAGGCCATCGCCGCCGGCGACCTGAGCGCGCGCATGCACGGCGACTTCCACGGCGTGTTCGCGCGGATGCGCGAGGATGCCAATACCACCGCCGACCAGCTCGCCGACATCGTCGGCCGCATCCAGACCGCGGCGCGCAGCATCCACGGCGCCACCACCGAACTGGCCGCCGGCAACGACGACCTGTCGCGCCGCACCGAACAACAGGCGGCCAACCTGGAAGAGACCGCGGCCTCGATGGAGGAGCTGACCTCCACGGTCAAGCAGAATGCCGAACACGCCCGCCAGGCCAACCAGCTCGCCACCGGCGCGGCCGCGGTGGCCTCCCAGGGCGGCCAGGTGGTCGGCCAGGTGGTCACCACCATGAATGGGATCGAGGCCTCGTCGAAGAAGATCGCCGACATCATCGGCGTTCGACGGCATCGCCTTCCAGACCAACATCCTGGCACTCAATGCCGCGGTGGAAGCCGCCCGCGCCGGCGAACAGGGCCGCGGCTTCGCGGTGGTCGCCACCGAAGTGCGCACCCTCGCCCAGCGCTCGGCCAACGCCGCCAAGGAGATCAAGACGCTGATCGACGACTCGGTCGGCCGCGTGAGCGAGGGTTCGGCCCTGGTCGACCAGGCCGGTCGCACCATGCAGGAGATCGTCGCCTCGGTGCAGCGGGTGACCGACATCATCGGCGAGATCGCCGCGGCCTCGCAGGAACAGTCGATGGGCATCGAGCAGGTCAGCCGCACCGTGGCGCAGATGGACCAGGCGATCCAGCAGAACGTCGCCGTGGTCGAGGAAGCCAGCGCCTCGGCGCGGGCGCTGGAAGACCAGGGCCGCAGGCTCGGCGAGGCGGCGGCGGTGTTCCGGCTGGACCCGGCGCAGGCCGGCGCGAACGGCGGCGCAGGCCCCACGCCCG
>NZ_AQOJ01000558.1:0-393 GCF_000364685.1 Xanthomonas sp. SHU 166 | reverse complement strand
GGCAGCCGGCGTAGCGCTGGCCGGGGTGGCGTTGCTCGGCGCCGCATCCAGGGTCACCACCTGGGCGTTGACGTCGTTGCGGACCTTGACCGCCTGCAGGCGCACGGATTCGGCCTGGGCGCGATCGGCATACGGCCCGATCCGCACCCGCCAGGCCTGGCGCCCGCCGATCGTGGCCTGCTCGCGGAAGCCCGGCAGCTGCGCCTGCTTGAGCCGCGCGATCACCGCATCGGCGTCGGCGGCGGTGGCGTAGGCGCCGAAATTCACCGCGTAGTTGCCAGCGGCCGTGCTCGGCGGCAACGGTTGCGCGGCGCTGCCGGCGGCCGGATCGGCCAGATCGGCGGCATCGGGGTTGTCCTTGACCGGCGCCGGCGCGGCGGCTGGCGCAGCGGC
>NZ_AQOJ01000557.1:0-358 GCF_000364685.1 Xanthomonas sp. SHU 166 | reverse complement strand
CAGGCCCCTTCACCAGCATCGGCAGGAAGATCACGGCGAGCGCTACCAGGACAAGGGCGCCAATCAATCGCTGTTTCAGGACGGTATCCACGGAAAGGCTGAGGGGGCGGCGTGGCGGAGTGCCGTGCCGATTATAAGGTGGGCCCGCGCGGAGGCGGGATCAGCCGGCTGAATGCAGCCAGTGCAAGGCCTCGGCGGCGGTATGGAACGAACCGAACACCAGCACCCGGTCGCCCGGCTGCGCCTGCGCCAACGCCGATTGCAGCGCCTGCACCACGCTCTCGGCGCCGCCGGCCTCGGCGGCGGCGGTCCCCGCCAGCCGCGTGCGCAACTGCGCAGCGCTCTGGCCGCGGTCGCC
>NZ_AQOJ01000556.1:0-1252 GCF_000364685.1 Xanthomonas sp. SHU 166 | reverse complement strand
CTGCGGCTCCGCCCCCGCCACCGGCGCCCGCCGAGGCAGGGGAGGCGCCGCGCGCCAGCGAACGCGAGCGTGCCGCCGCCTACCAGGCGCTGCACCGCGCCTTGTTGGCCGGGCTGCCGACTCAGGTGGGCCATCGCACCGAGAAGGGCGATTTCCTGGCGCCGCGGCAGCGTCGCTTCCTGCTGTTCCCCGGTTCGGCGCTTGCCCGCAAGCCGCCGCCGTGGGTGCTGCCGGCGACGCTGCTGGACACCCAGAAGGTGTGGGGCCTGACCAACGCGGCGATCGAGCCGGATTGGGTGATCGCCGAGTTGCCGCATCTGCTGGCGCGCAAGCATTTCGATCCGCACTGGTCGCGCGCGCAGGGGCAGGTGCTGGCCTCCGAGCAGATCAGCCTGTTCGGGCTGGTGCTGGCGCCGAAGAAGCCGGTGCACTACGGCCGCATCGATCCGCCCGGCGCGCACGAGCTGTTCGTGCGCCAGGGCCTGGTGCCGGGCGAGATCAACACCCGCGCCAGCTTCGTCGCCGACAACCAGAAGGTGCTGGCGCAGGCGCACGAGGAGGAGGCCAAGCTGCGTCGCGCCGGCATCGTCGCCGACGAGGACTGGCAGGCGCGCTGGTACCTGGACCGGATTCCCGGCGAGATCCATTCCGCCTCCGGCCTGGACGCCTGGTGGAAGGCGCTGGCGCCGGAGCAACGGCGCGCGCTGCACTGGTCGCTGGCCGACCTGTTGCCGGGCGAGGGCAGCGCCGCCGAGCGCTATCCCACGTATTTCCCGCTGGGCGATGCGCGGCTGCCGCTGCACTACCGGTTCGAACCCGGCGCGGCCGATGACGGCGTGACCCTGGAGGTGCCGGTGCACCTGCTCAACGCGCTGGACCCGGCGCGGCTGTCGTGGCTGGCGCCGGGCTTCGTCACCGACAAGGCGGCGGCGCTGATCCGCAGCCTGCCCAAGGCGCTGCGGCGCAACTACGTGCCGGCGCCGGACTTCGCGCGTGCGTTCTACGAGGCGTTCCCGCAGCCCAGCGCCGACGACATCCGTGGCGAGCTGGCGCGGTTCCTGCAGCGCGCCACCGGCGCGCCGCTGAGTGCGCTGGAGTTCGACGAGAGCACGCTGGAGCCGCATCTGCGCATGAACCTGCGCTTGCGCGACGAGGCGGGCAAGGTGCTGGCCGAATCGCGCGACCTGGACGCGCTGCGCGCGCGCTTCGGCGAACGTGCCGGGCAGGCCTTCGCCGCGCGCGCCGGCCGCGC
>NZ_AQOJ01000555.1:0-554 GCF_000364685.1 Xanthomonas sp. SHU 166 | reverse complement strand
CCGCTGCGCCTGCGCCTGCCGCACCAGTGTCGCCAGCGCGGCGACGTCGCGCAGGCCGAGGTTGACGCCCTGCCCGGCCAGCGGATGCACCACGTGCGCGGCATCGCCCAGCACCAGCAGGCGGCCGCGCTGGTAGGCCTCCACCAGTTGCCGGCGCAGCGGGAAGCCCAGCCGCGGCGACAGCGCGCGCACCGTACCCAGGCGGGCGCCGAAGGCCTGGGTCAGTTCGGCGCCGAACGCCGCATCGTCCAGCGCCAGCACCCGCGCCGCCTCGACCTCGGGCAAGGTCCACACGATCGAGCTGCGGCCGTCGGCGAACGGCAGGAACGCCAGCGGGCCGCCCGGCAGGAAACGCTGCCAGGCCGTGTCCTGGTGCGGCTGTTCGGTCTGCACGAAGGCGACCACGCCGCGCTGGCCGTAGTCATGCGCCGGCGCGTCCAGCCCGGCCAGGCCGCGCACCGTGGACTCGGCGCCGTCGGCGGCGATCGCCAGACGCGCGTCCAGGCGGCTGCCGTCGTCCAGGCGCAGGCGCGCACGCTCGGCCGACGGCTCCA
>NZ_AQOJ01000554.1:0-922 GCF_000364685.1 Xanthomonas sp. SHU 166 | reverse complement strand
GGCAGCCGCGGCAGGCCGGCTTGCCAGCGGCGGCGGCGGCGGCCAAGCTACCGGCTCCCGCGCCGTGCGGGTCATCGCCCGCCCGAGCCGCCGCCCCGCATGTCCGCCGTTTCCTCCGAGATTCCCGCCGCGCCCCTGTTGCATCCGCTCGCCGTCGGCGACGCGCGGCGCCCGCTGGCCTTCGCCAACGGCGAGCACATCGACCTGGCCACCTTCCTTGGCCACGTGCGCGGCCTGGCTGCGGTGCTGCCGGCCGGCCGGCATGCCTTGAATCTGTGCGAGGACCGCTACCGCTTCATGGTCGCGTTCTGCGCGGTGGCGCTGCGCGGGCAGACCTCGCTGCTGCCGTCCTCGCGCGCGCCGGCGGTGGTGGCCGAGGTGCAGCGCAGCCATGCCGACTGCTACTGCCTGGGCGACCTGGCGCTGGCCGAGCCGCCGCCGCGCTACTGGCAGTTGCCGGACGCGCTGCCGTCGCTGGACGGGCCGATGCCGCAGCTGGCCGACGACGCGCTGGTGGCGATCGGCTTCACCTCCGGCAGCACCGGCGCGCCCAAGCCCAATCCCAAGACCTGGGGCAGCTTCCTCACCAGCACCCGCCAGGACCTGCTGGCGCTGGTCGGGCTTTGGCCGGACACGGCGGTGCCGCAGGTGGTGGCGACGGTGCCGCCGCAGCACATGTACGGCATGGAGCTGTCGATCCTGCTGCCGCTGGTGACGCCGCTGGCGGTGCACGCCGGGCGGCCGTTCTTTCCCGAGGACGTGGCGCGCGCGTTGGCGCAGCTGCCGGCGCCGCGGCTGCTGGTGACCACGCCGGTGCATCTGCGTGCGCTTGTCGAATCCGGCGTCGCCCTGCCGCCGCTGGCCGGCATCGTCTCGGCCACCGCGCCGCTGGCGCAGGAACTGGCCGCCGCCGCCGAGGCGC
>NZ_AQOJ01000553.1:0-2163 GCF_000364685.1 Xanthomonas sp. SHU 166 | reverse complement strand
AAACGCGAGGAACCGGCTGCCGCACCGGCGCCCGCCGCGGCACCGGCACAAAGCGAGGCCGCCGCGGTGCCGGAGCCGGCGCAGGCCACGCCGCCGGAACTGAAGGACATCGTCGAACACAGCCCCAGCTATGTGGTCGGCATCACTTTCCCGCCGTCGATCAACCGCTATCCCGGACTGGCCGAGGCGGCCAACCGTTATGCGCAGAGCGCGCGCAGCGAGCTGATGGAAGCGGTCGACGGGCTCGGCAACGATCGCCCGCGCGCGCCCTACGAACTCTCGCTGCAGTTCGAGATGCTGCTGGAGCGTCCGGACCTGGTCGCACTGAGTGCGGATGGCAGCCGCTACACCGGCGGCGCCCACGGCGAACCGCTGGTGGCGCGTTGGGTGTGGTTGCCGCAGCAGCAGCGCATGTTGACGGCCGAGACGCTGATCCCGGATGCGTCGCACTGGAAGCAGGTGGCCGGTTACGTTGCTGCGCAACTGCGCCAGGCGGTGCAGACGCGGGTGGATGCCGAACAGGTGCCGCCGGAGGACCAGGACGAGCAGGTGCGCAGCGCCAGCAAGATGATCGCCGAAGGCACCGAGCCGCGGCCCGGCAACTTCAGCCAGTTCCAGCCGTTGGTCGACGCGGCGGGCAAGATCACCGCCTTGCGCTTCGTGTTCCCGCCGTACCAGGTGGGGCCGTACGCCGATGGCACGCAGACGGTGGACGTGCCGGCCAGCGTGCTGCGCGAGCTGGTGGCACCGGAGTACGCGCCGCTGTTTGCCGCCTGAGCGATGGCCGGCGCGCCAGTGCTCGTCGGCGTGCGGTGCACTGCGTCGACAGCGTGCGGGAACGCAATGCATGCCCTCGTCGGGACGCTGCGCAATGGGTAGCATTGGCGGCTACCCCCACTTGCAATCGATTTCTTATGGGCAGTTTCGATCAGACCGAGCGGCGCGTGGCGCACACCTGCGCGCGCTATCCGGCCTTCCCGCGCGAACCCGCCGTGCTGGTCCGGCTGGTCAAGCACCTGTACAAGCGCGTGCATGCCAACGCCAGCGGCGTGCTCAAGGCGTACGGCATCAGCCCGCCGGAGTACGAGATCCTGATGATGCTGTACGGCACGCCCGAGCAGTGCATCACCCCCACCGAGGTGGCCGAGGCCGCCAGCGAGAAGCCGGCCAACATCACCCGTCTCACCGACAGCCTGTGCAGCAAGGGGCTGCTGTCGCGCACGGCCAGTCCGGAAGACCGGCGCAAGGTCGCGCTGACCCTGCAGCCGGCCGGCATCGCCCTGATCGAACGCCTGCTGCCGGACGTGTGTGCGTTCCTGGAGACGGAAACCGCGGCGCTGGATGCCGGCGAGCAGCAGCAGCTGGAGATATTGCTGAAGAAGATGCTGGCCGGCATCGATGGCCTCGACGCTGCCGCCGAGTCGAAGACGCAGGCGACGCTGCCCTGAGGGCACCTCGAAGAAGGTACGTCCGCGGCATCGAGCGTGAGGCGATGTGCTGTAGGAGCGGCTTCAGGACGTCTCTAATAACGCGTTATTGCCGCGGCTCGGCATGATGTCCTTTCTCGATTGTAGGAGCGGCGTCAACCACGACGGGCGTTCCCGGTAACGCCTGTCGCGGCTGAAGCCGCTCCTACCGAACGTGTTCCGGCGTGCTTCGGAGGTGCGCCAAGGCGCGTTGTCCATCCCGAAGCAAGCGGGGCATCGGCCTGTTGCTAGCGCCAGCCGCGCGCGCGCGCGCGCTGTTCGCCGTCGGCATCCAGCGCCTCGCCGGCGATCCGTGCATCCACCGCCTGCAGCACGGCGGCCGGCATCGGGCTGGCCGCCATGCGCATGCCGCCGCCGTCGTGGCGTTCGCCGGCGGGCACCAGCAGTTCCACCCGCCATGCGCCGTCGCGTTGGCAGGTCAGGCCGGCGCTTGCACTCGGCAGGGCGAAGGTGCGGCAGTAATGGCCGTCGTGATCGCGGAAGCTCAGGCCGATGCGCACGCTTCCCTGGGACTGGCCGGACAACTGCTGCGTCAGTGCCTGCGCCAGCGCGCCCTCGGCGACGCCACCCTGGGCCGCCGCGACCGTCGGGCCGTGCGCATCGCCCTGCGGCAATTGCCGCTGCGCGATCCACAGCCCCAGCAACAGCGCCGCAGCCAAGGCCGCCGGCAGCGCCC
>NZ_AQOJ01000552.1:0-6025 GCF_000364685.1 Xanthomonas sp. SHU 166 | reverse complement strand
CCGCCGCCGACGCCGCCAAGCCCGCGCCGGCCGCCGCCCCGGCCGCGGCGTCGACCGACCTCAAGCTCGACACCAGCAAGCTGCCGGCCTACAACGCCTTCAACGTCGACGACCTGGACGCCGGCAAGAACGCCTGCGACGACTTCAACGGCTACGTCAACGGCAAGTGGCTGGCCGCCAACGAGATCCCCAAGGACCGCAGCAGCTGGGGCGCGTTCTCGATCCTGGACGAGCGCTCGGTCGCGGCGCAGCACCAGCTGGCCGAACAGGCCGCCGCCGCGGCCAACCCGCAGGGCGTGGAGAAGATCGTCGGCGACTTCTGGTCCTCGGGCATGGACGACGCCAAGATCAACGCCCAGGGCATCGCGCCGCTGAAGGCCGACCTGGCCGCGATCGACGGCCTCAAGGACGGCCCGGCGGTGGCCGAGTACCTGCGCCAGAGCGCGGCCAAGGGCGAGAACGGCCTGTTCGGCTTCGGCGCCGAGGCGGACTTCAAGAATTCGGCGATGAACATGGCCTACGCCATGCAGGGCGGCCTCGGCCTGCCCGACCGCAGCTACTACTTCGACGCCGACAAGCAGGACAAGCTCAAGGCCTACCAGGCGCACGTGGCCAAGGTGCTGGAGCTGGCCGGCGTGCCGGCGGCCGACGCGGCCAAGCAGGCGCAGGACGTGGTGGCGCTGGAAACGCGCCTGGCCAAGGTGTCCAAGTCCAGCGAGCAGCTCTCGCGCGACGCCGAGCTGTCCTACAACCCGGTCACCCCGGCCGATGCCGACAAGCTGACCCCGAACTTCCCCTGGACCAAGTTCTTCGAGTCGCAGGGCGTGGCCGTGCCGGAGAAGTTCTCGCTGGCGATCCCGGCCTTCCACCAGGAAGTGAGCAAGGCGCTGGGCGACACCGACCCGTCGGTGTGGCGCGCCTACCTGCGCTTCCACACCGTGGACAGCGCCTCGCCGTACCTGAGCGACGCCTTCGCGCAGGAAAACTTCGCCTTCTACGGCAAGGAACTCAACGGCCAGGCCGAGATGAAGCCGCGCTGGAAGCGCGTGCTCGGTAGCATCAACGAGGGCGCCGGCGAGGCGATGGGCCAGATGTACGTCAAGGTCGCCTTCTCGGCCGACGACAAGGCCAAGATGCAGCAACTGGTCGAGAACCTGAGCCAGGCGCTGAAGGCGCGCCTGGAGAAGCTGACCTGGATGAGCGACGAGACCAAGGCCAAGGCCCTGGACAAGTGGAAGACCTTCACCCCGAAGATCGGCTACCCGGACAAGTGGCGCGACTACGCCAGCCTGAGCACCCAGCGCGACAGCTACCTGGACAACGTGCGCGCCGCCACCGCGTTCAACTACAAGTACAACCTCAGCAAGATCGGCAAGCCGGTGGACAAGACCGAGTGGGGCATGACCCCGCAGACGGTCAACGCCTACTACAACCCGCTGCAGAACGAGATCGTGTTCCCGGCGGCGATCCTGCAGCCGCCGTTCTTCGACCCCAAGGCCGACGACGCGTTCAACTACGGCGGCATCGGCGCGGTGATCGGCCACGAGATGACCCACGGTTACGACGACCAGGGCGCGCGCTTCGGGCCGACCGGCAACTTCGAGAACTGGTGGACCCCGGCCGACGCCAAGAAGTTCTCCGCGCTCACCGGCAAGCTGGTGCAGCAGTTCGACGGCTACGAGGTCGACGGCAAGCACGTCAACGGCAAGCTGACCCTGGGCGAGAACATCGCCGACCTGGGCGGCATCACCACCGCCTACGACGCCATGAAGAAGGCCACCGAGGGCAAGGACGACCCGAAGGTCGGCGGCATGAGCCGCGACCAGAACTTCTTCATCAACTGGGCCACCGTGTGGCGCACCAAGTACACCCCGCAGAACGCGATGGTGCGCCTGACCACCGATCCGCACGCCCCGGCGCAGTTCCGCGCGATCGGTGCGCCGTCGAACCTGGAGGCCTTCGCCACCGCGTTCCAGTGCAAGCCGGGCGCGCCGATGGTGCGCAGCGGCGACAAGCGCGTGGTGATCTGGTAAGCGACGGCGTCACTGCCGTCTCGCGAAAAGGCCCGGCTTGTCCGGGCCTTTTCTTTGCGTGGGCGTCGGCCTGCGACGGCGGTGGCGATGCCGACCGCCCTGCCCGGCCACCGGCGCCCGTGCCTGCCGGCGTCCCTCGCTGAATCCGATGGGGACGTGGACGCGCATCATCGCCACAGTTGCACACCGCGGCTTGTTAAACTCCGCCGACTTTAATCCTGACCGGATGCGTTCCCGATGCCCAATGCCCGTCCGCTTGCCCTCGCCGTCGCCCTCGGCCTGATCGCCCTCGCCTCCGCCGCCGATGCCGCGCCCAAGAAGAAGCGCGCCGCCGCGCCCAAGGCCCCGCCGATCAGCGCCGCCTGCAGCGACTTCTACGACGACGCCAACGCCGACTGGCTGAAGCAGAACCCGGTGCCGCAGACCGGCGCGGTCACCGCGCTCGGCCAGCTGGCCGAGCGCACCCAGCAACAGCAGCGCGACCTGCTCGACGCCTCCATGCAGTCGCCGCAGAACGCGGTGCAGAAGGCGCTGGGCGACTTCTGGGCCAGCGGCCTGGACGAGGCCGCCGTGGAGAAGGACGGCTCCAACCCGATCGCGCCGCTGCTCGGTCGCATCGATGCGATCAAGAAGGCCAAGGACGTGCCGGCCTCGATCGCCGCGCTGCACCAGATCGGCATCCCGGTCGCGTTCAACTTCGGCGCCGACGTCGACCTGAAGGCGCTGGACCGCCACATCGGCTACTTCATGCAGGGCGGCATGGGACTGCCCGACCCGGCCTTCTACACCCGCACCGACGCCGACACCATGGCGCTGATGGGCCGCTACCGCACCTACGTCAAGCAGATCCTGACCCTGACCGGCACCCCGGCCGACCGCCTCGAGGCCGACGCGCAGTCGGTGCTGCAGATCGAGACCGCGCTGGCGCGCAGCGCCAAGTCGCTGTCCGGCATCAACAACCCGTTCAACAACTACGCGCCGATCTCCACCAAGGAGTTGAACAAGCAGTACCGCAACCTGCAGCTCGACGCCTTCCTCAAGGCCCAGGGCGTCAACGACGACCTGGTGTCGATGGCCGACCCGGACATGTTCAAGCAGCTCGACGGCATGATCGTCAGCATCAAGCCCGAGCAGTGGAAGGCCTACCTGCGCTGGCGCGTGGGCGATGCGATGGCGCCGTACCTGTCCAAGAGCTTCCGCGACGCCAGCTTCGAGTTCCGCGGCCGCGTGCTGCAGGGCCAGGTCGCGCCGCCGCCGCGCTGGGCGCAGGTGCTGGACGCGATCAACGTCGCCGCCGGCCCGATGCTGGGCCGCGAGTACGTGGCCCGCTACCTGTCGGCCGACACCCGCCGCCAGGCCGAGACCATCGCCGACCAGGTGCGCGACGCGCAGATCGCCGCGGTCAAGCGCAGCACCTGGCTGAGCGAGCCGGCGCGCACCGAGGCGCAGGCCAAGCTGGCCGCACTGAAGATCGAGGTCGGCGCGCCGCGCCGCGACCTCGACTACACCCTGCAGCCGATGGGCCGCGGCAGCTTCGGCGGCAACATGCTGATCGCCTCCACCTGGCGTCACCGCGAGGAGATGAAGCGCATCGGCAAGGGCAACGCCGACCGCCGCTGGGACGTGCTGCCGCAGCAGCCGGCGCTGACCTACGACATCGCCCAGAACCGCCTGATCGTCACCGCCGCGGTGCTGCAGCCGCCGGTGTACGCGGCCGGCGGCGACGCCGCGACGCTGTACGGCGCCTACGGCGCGATGGTCGCGCACGAGCTGATCGGCGCCATCGACAGCAAGGGCAGCCAGGTCGACGCGCAGGGCCAGTTGCGCAACTGGTGGACCCCGGAAGACAAGAGCGCCTGGAACGCGCTGGCCGCCCGTACCGCCGCGCAGTACGGCGCCTACGACTTCCCCGGCGTGAAGGGCGCCAAGGTCAACGGCCCGCTGACCCAGGACGAGGACCTGACCGACATCGGCAGCGTCGAACTGGCCTGGCAGGCCTACAGCGCCGCGCAACCGACCGCCAACGAGGCCGGCAAGCAGGCGTTCTACAAGGCCTGGGCCGGCCTGTGGGCGCAGCAGCTGTCGCCGAACGAAGCCGTGCAGCGGGTCACCGCCGACGTGCACGCGCCCGGCCGCTGGCGCACCAACGGCGCGCTGGTCAACCTGCCCGCCTTCGCCGCGACCTTCACCTGCAAGCCCGGCCAGCCGATGGTGCGCAGCGAGGCCGAACAGATCCACCTGTGGCCGTGAGCCGGTGCCGGCGCTAGCCGCCGGCCAGGCACACACAGCAAGACGGCGCGGGCAACCGCGCCGTCTTGCGTTCAGGAGTCGGGAAAACGTGCCGCCGCGCCGGCGCCGCGCTTGCTACGAGCAGCAGCGCGGCAGGCGTTTTCGCTCAGCGCACGATGCGCGGACGCGGCGGCTTGCGCTTGCCGAACGGCGGCTGGCCGCGCCAGTAGCGGATCATCAGCCAGCCGAACAACATGCCGCCCAGATGCGCGAAATGCGCCACGCCCGGCTGCCAGCCGGTGAAGCCCATCAGCAGTTCCAGCGCGCCGAACACGATCACGAAGGTCCGCGCCTTCATCGGGATCGGCGGGAACAGCAGCACCACCCGCTGGTTCGGGAACAGCATGCCGAACGCCAGCAGCAGGCCGAAGATGCCACCGGAGGCGCCCAGGGTCGGATACGGCTCGTTGCCGTTGCTGAGCATCCACCAGCCGACCAGCAACTGGCACAGGCCGGCACCGACCACGCAGACCAGGTAGTAGGTCAGGAAGCGCTTGTTGCCCCAGGTCTGCTCCAGCGGCCCACCGAACATGTACAGCGCCAACATGTTGAACAGCAGATGCGGGAAGTTGCCATGCAGGAAGCCGTAGGTCAGCAACTGCCAAAGCTGGAAGTTCTCCCCGGGCGAGAACGCATCGAAGACGCCGATCGGCCACAGCATGAACGGCTCGAACGTCGCGTCGCCCAGCAAAAAGGGTTGCTGCAGCAGGAACACCACGACATTTGCGATCAGAAGCGCTTTAGTGACGGGCGGAAGTCTGGGAAACATGGTCGGGTCCGTGGCAACTGACTCCATCATAGCCGCTCGCTGGAGCATGCACCCCAACCAATGCAGCGGCACGCGATGACCAACGACGCTCTTCCAAGAGGTATTGCGAGCGCGGTGCGCCGAAGAGACAGTCAAGGGCGCGGGCGAAGCCTCGCGCAGTCAACATGCAGCATGCGCTTCGCGTCCGTACCCTCACCCCAACCCCTCTCCCGGGGGGAGAGGGGCTTGGCGTTCCCTTCTCCCCTTGGGAGAAGGTGCCCCGAAGGGGCGGATGAGGGTAAGGGCGCAGCCTCGTGCAGTCGAAACACCGCTCGCGCTTCGCGCCCTACCCTCACCCCAACCCCTCTCCCGGAGGGAGAGGGGCTTTTACCCCCTTCTCCCTCCGGGAGAAGGTGCCCCGAAGGGGCGGATGAGGGTACGGGGCGCAGCCTCGTGCAGCTAAAACACCGCTGAAACACCGCATGCGCTTCGCGCCCCTACACTCACCCCAACCCCTCTCCCCGGGGGGAGAGGGGCTAAGCCCTTCACAGCCGGCGTCTTCTGCGCTTCGAGACACGAGCCCCGCAGTTCTGGCGCGCCTCGCTAGCGCGGCCCCCAGACCTCGGCATCGAGATCGCGCGCCGGCGCCGGCGAACGCTTCACCCGTCCGCCCTGCACCGCCACGCCTTCGGCGCGCAGGCGCTGACATTGCTCGCGATAGCCGCGCGAGCCTTCGGGAAAGGCGATGCGGCCGTCGCTGCGCAGCACCCGGTGCCAGGGCAGCGCGGCATCGGCATTGCCGCCGAGCAGGCGCGCCACCAGCCGCGCGCGTCCCGGCAACCCGGCCAGCATCGCCACCTCGCCATAGCCGCGCACCTGGCCCGGCGGGATCGCCCGGATCGTCGCCAGGATCCGCGCATGCGCCTCGGCCGCCGCCGTCGCGGCCGGCGCCGAC
>NZ_AQOJ01000551.1:0-1816 GCF_000364685.1 Xanthomonas sp. SHU 166 | reverse complement strand
CAGGCGCTTGTCCGGCCAGCCGCCGCGGGCGGCGGCGAACACCGCGGCCAGCTCGCGCGGGTGGTGGCCGTAGTCGTCGACCACGCGCACGCGCGCGCCGCCGGCGGTGGTCACTTCGCCCAGGTCGTTGAAGCGGCGGCCGATGCCGGCGAAGCTCTGCAGCGCGCTGGCGATCGCCTCCGGCGCCACGCCGAGCTGCCAGCCGATGGCGGCGGCGGCCAGCGCGTTGAGCACGTTGTGCCGGCCCGGCAGCGCCAGGGTCACCGGGATGCTGCTGCCTTCGGGCAAGCGCAGGGTGAAGCGCATGCGCGGGCCGTCCTGCACCACGTCCTCGGCGCGCACGTCGGCGTTCTCGCTGAGGCCGTAGCTCATCACGTGGCGTGGGGTCTTCGCCGCCAGCGCGGCCACTTCCGGATCGTCGATGCACAGCACCGCCAGGCCGTAGAACGGCAGGCGCTGCAGGAACTCGGCGAATGCCGCCTGGACCCGGGCGAAGTCGTTGCCGTAGTTCTCCAGGTGATCGGCATCGATGTTGGTGATGACCGAGATCAACGGGTTCAGGCGCAGGAAGCTGCCGTCGCTCTCGTCGGCCTCGGCCACCAGCCACTGGCCGCCGCCGAGCTTGGCGTTGGCGCCGGCGGCGAGCAGTTGGCCGCCGATCACGAAGGTCGGGTCCAGCCCGCCTTCGCTGAGCACCGCCGCGGCCAGGCTGGTGGTGGTGGTCTTGCCGTGGGTGCCGGCCACCGCGATACCGCGGCGGAAGCGCATCAGTTCGGCGAGCATCGCCGCGCGCGGCATGATCGGAATGCGCTGGCTGCGCGCCTCCATCAGTTCCGGGTTGTCTTCGCGGATCGCGCTGGACACCACCACGCAGTCGGTGCCGAGCACATTGGCCGCCGAGTGTCCGCGCATCACCCGTGCGCCGAGCTTGACCAGGCGCCGAGTCGCCGCGTTGTCGGCGTTGTCCGAACCGGAGACCTCATAGCCCAGGGTCAGCATGACCTCGGCGATGCCGCTCATGCCGGTGCCGCCGATGCCGACGAAGTGCACGCGCGGGAACGCACGGACCAGATCACCGGTGTCGTGGAGGCGGCGAATCACAGGGCACCTCCTGCGGAGGTGCCGGGATTGGGGATTCGGGAATCGGGAATCGGGAAAAGCGAAGCGCTGGCGGCGATCCGCGCCTGCCGCGTGTTCGTGTCTGCGTGTGTCACTGCGTGATTCTGCCCTTGATTTTGCTTGTACCCATTCCCCATTCCCGGTTCTCCATTCCCGGCTTCTTCCAAAACGATGTCCGCGATCCGCTCGGCCGCATCCGGCTTGGCCAGCTGGCGCGCGGCCTCGGCCATCGCCAGGCGCTGCGCCGGCTGCGCCAGCAGGTCGCGCAGCACGCGCTGCAGGTGGCCGGCCAGGGCGTCGTCCTGCTTCAGCAGCACGGCGGCGCCGCGCTCGACCAGGTATTCGGCGTTGCGGGTCTGGTGGTCGTCGACGGCGGCGGCGAACGGCACCAGCACGCTGCCGATGCCGACCGCGCACAGTTCGGCCAGGGTCGAGGCGCCGGCGCGGCACACCACTAGGTCGGCCCAGGCGTAGGCGGCGGCCATGTCGCCGATGAAGGCTTCGACGCTGGCGGCGACGCCGGCATCGGCATAGGCGCGCGCGGCTTCCTCGCGCAGCGCTTCGCCGCACTGGTGGCGCACTTCCACGGCCACGCCGAGCGCGGCCAGCGCCTGCGGCAGCGCCTGGTTGAGCACGCGTGCGCCCTGGCTACCACCCAGCACCAGCAGCCGCGGCGCGCCGTGGCGCGCGGCCAGGC
>NZ_AQOJ01000550.1:0-594 GCF_000364685.1 Xanthomonas sp. SHU 166 | reverse complement strand
AGCTACGCCGCCGGCAGCGACTGGCTGGCGGCGCATCCGGTGCCGCAGGCGACCTGCTACCAGTACTTCAAGGAAGCGCTGATCGTGTGGACGCTGCTGCGCTCGCGCGACTGGTTCGCCGCGCATTCGGTGCGGGTCAACAGCGTCGCGCCCGGCCCGGTGTTCACGCCGATCCTGGGCGATTTCGTCACCATGCTCGGGCCCGAGCGGGTCCAGGCCGATGCCGGCAAGATGAAGCGCCCGGCCTATGCCGACGAGGTCGCCGAAGCGGTGGTGTTCCTCGCCTCCGATGCGGCGCGCTGGATCAACGGCGTCAACCTGCCGGTGGATGGCGGCCTGGCCGCCACCGCCCTCTGAACCACTCTTTCTTCCTCTTTCCACGAGAGTACACAGCATGCACAGCACCGAACCCCTGGCCGCCGCATCCACTTGGAGCGAGCGCATCTTCAACGGCGAGTGGGTCGCCGCCCAGGGCGGCGTCCTCGAGGTGATCGAACCGGGCAGCGGCACGCCGCTGCACCGCGTCGGCCAGGCCAATGCCGCCGACGTGGCCGCGGCGGTGGCGCAGGCGCGCGACGCGCAGCGCGCCTGGGC
>NZ_AQOJ01000549.1:0-2313 GCF_000364685.1 Xanthomonas sp. SHU 166 | reverse complement strand
CGGTCGGGCGGCCGGTGCTGGGCTGGGCGCACGGCGGGGTCGGCGAATTGCTGGCGCAGCTGCAGCCCGCCGGCGCCGTGGCGACCTTCGACGCCGTGGCCCTGCTGGCGGCCGCGCGCACACTGCTGGCACATCCGCCGGTGCCGCCGGCGACGCTCCCCTATACGCTGCAGGCGATGCAGCGCAGCACTCTGGCGATCTATGACGAACTCCGGCCCTGACGGTTCCCTGTCCGCTTCTGCCTTGCCCGAAGTCCGCGAACGTTGGGCGCCGGTGTGGGTGCTGGTGTTCGTCGCGCTGTGGCCGGCGCCCGGCCTGGCCGCCGGGGTGCTGGCGCTGGGCGCCCTGGTCACCCTGGCGCGCCTGCTGCACAGCCGCTTCCGCGGCGGCGCGCGCCTGCTCAGCGGCCCGGCCTGGGCGCTGACCACGCTGCTGTTCCTCACCTACTGGCTGCCGCAGCCGCTGTCGGCGCTGGGCGCGGTGGACGTGCCGCTGGCACTGCGCGAATCGGCGGTGGACCTGCGTTTCCTGCCGTTCCTGTGGCTGGTGGCGATGGCGGTGGCGACGCCGCGCGGTCGCCGCACCACCTTCAACGGCCTGGCGGTGATCGCCGCGATCTGGACCCTGGATGCGCTGGCGCAGGCGTTGTGCGGCACCAGCCCGCTGTTCTGGTCGCTGGACCAGCTGAAGTGGGCGATCAGCCACCACGGCCTGTGCACGCCGCAGGAGATCGCCCTGGCCGATCGCCTCAGCGGCGTGTTCGGCCCGTGCAACCTGAAGTTCGGCCAGGTGCTGGCCAGCGTATCGCCGTTCCTGCTGTGGTTGGCTGCGCGCCGCGGCGGTGCCTGGGGCTGGTTGATCGCGGCAGGGGCGGTCGGCGTGGTGCTGGTGCTGGCGGGATCGCGCGCGTCGTGGATCACCTTCGCGGTGCTGCTGGTGCTGTCGGGCTGGCGCCTGCTCGGTGCGCGCAAGCTGCTGGCACTGGGCGTGGCCGCGCTGCTGGTGGCGGGGGTGCTGGGTGTGGTGTCGCCGCAGGTGCACGACCGCTTCGAGCGCACCGCGCGCGCACTCAGCGGGCATCCGGCCGACCTCAACGCGGCGCTGACCGGGCGTGCGCAGATCTGGAGCGCGGCCTGGTGCATGATCCGCCAGCACCCGATCAACGGCGTCGGCGTGCGCGGCTTCCGCGAGGCCTACGCCGGGTGCGACCCGGATCCGGGCCATGCCGGGGAATGGGGGCGCGAGCCGGCCTTCCATGCCCACCAGATCGTGCTCGAGGTGCTCGCCGAGACCGGCGTGATCGGCCTGCTGCTGTGGCTGGCCGGTGCCGCGCAGGCGTGGCGCGCCTGGCGCTACGCCTCGGCGCAGGCGCGCGAGCGGGCGCGCCCGGCGATGCAGGCGCTGCTGATCACGGTGTTCCCGTT
Organism: Xanthomonas sp. SHU 166; assembly: GCF_000364685.1. Classification (NCBI taxonomy): domain Bacteria; kingdom Pseudomonadati; phylum Pseudomonadota; class Gammaproteobacteria; order Lysobacterales; family Lysobacteraceae; genus Xanthomonas; species Xanthomonas sp. SHU 166. The sequence continues at coordinate 889 of NZ_AQOJ01000549.1, read as the reverse complement.
CAACACCCACCTGGCGTTCTATTCGTCGTTCTGGGGCGGGCTGACCATGCTGCTGATCGGCCTGTACGCCGGCGCCCTGCTGGCGAACGACACTGAACCGGGCGAGCGCGCCGACGCCGCGACGCCGGGGTGAGCGCTCAGCCGCGCTCGTAGAAGTCGCTGCGGCCGCCAGGCTGGCGCTTGAAGCGGCGGTGGATCCACAGATACTGCGCCGGCGCTTCGCGCACCATCGCCTCGATGGCGGCGTTGACCCGCGCGGTGTCGGCGACCATGTCCTCCGACGGGAAGTCCTGCAGCGGTGGCGCGATGCGCAGCACGTAGTCGGCGCCTTCGCGGCGGTGGAAGTACGGCACCACCGCGCAGCCGGTCAGCCGCGCCAGCTGGTGGGTGGCGGTGATGGTGGCCGCGGGCATGCCGAAGAACGGCACGAACACCGTGTCCTTGCCGCGCATGTCCTGGTCCGGCGCGTACCACAGGAAACCGCCGCGCTTGAGATGGCGCACGCTGCCGCGCAGGTCCTCGTTGGCGAACATCGCGGTGGCGTAGCGCAGGCGGCCGCGCTTGACCGCCCATTCGAACACCGGGTTGCGGTGGCGCCGGTACATGCCGGCCAGCGGCACGTACTGGCACAGCAGCCGGCCACAGATCTCCAGGGTCATGAAGTGGCCCGACACCAGCAGCACGCCGCGGCCCTGCGCCTGCAAGGCCTGCAGGTGTTCCAGCCCCTCGATGCGGGTGCGCCGGCGGATCGCGCCGATGCCGCCCCACCAGGCGCGGGCGAACTCGAACACGCCCACGCCCAGCGCATCGAAGCTGTCGCGCAGCAGGCGTTCGCGCCAGGCATCGCTCTGCTCCGGGAAGCACAGCTTCAGGTTCACCTCGGCGGCGT
>NZ_AQOJ01000548.1:0-1188 GCF_000364685.1 Xanthomonas sp. SHU 166 | reverse complement strand
GCCCGCCGCCGGGCCGCGCGGCGTGCTGCGCGTGCTCGATGCGCTGGCGCGCTGGTATGCGCAGCCGCCGCAGGACGATGCGGGCCTGACCATGGCGCTGGATCACGCGGCCAAGCTGCTGCGCCCGGGATCGCGCCTGACCGTGCTGGCCGATCCGGCCAGTGCGCAGGCCGTGCCCGCCGCGCGCTGGGCCGGGCTGGCGCTGCACAACGAAGTGGAGTTGCTGCTGCTCGCCGATCCGCTGGAAGTGCATCCGCCACGCGCCGCCCTGCCGTTCTGGGCAAGCGGCCGCCGCGTGGAGGTGGATCTGCTGGCGAGCACCGCGCAACAGCGCTGGCGCGCGCAATTCGTGCAGCCGTTGGAAACCCTGGCGGCGGAACTGCCGGGCCGCGGCGTGCAGGTGCGGGTGTTGCTGAGCGACGCACCCAGCGAGTCGTGGTTGCTGCCGGTGCAACGGGGGGCGTCGGCATGAGCCCGCAGCAATTGCCACTGCGCGATGTGCATCTGCCGCCGGCACCGGCCTGGTGGCCGCCCGCACCGGGCTGGTGGATGCTGGCGGCGGTGCTGCTGCTGGCGCTCGGCGTGGCACTGTTGGTATGGATGCGCCGGCGCCGGCGCGAGCAGCGCTGGCAGCGTCAGTTCGATGCGGCGACGCGCACGGGCGAACCGCCGGCGCAGGTGGCCGCGGTCTCGGAGCTGCTCCGGCGCGCGGCGCAACGTCGGGATCCCGCCGCGGCGGTGTTGCAGGGAGAGGACTGGCTGCGGTTCCTTGATGGCGGCGACAAACACCAGGCGTTCTCCGCCGGCCCCGGCCGCGTGTTGCTCGACGGTGGCTACCGCCCCAGCCTCGACCCGGCGCAGGTGCAGACATTGCTGCCGCTGGCGCGGCGCCGCTTCCTGGCGTTGATGGCGGCGCGGCGTGGAGGACGGCGATGAGCCTGGTGTCTTCGTCGTGGCAGAGCCTCAGCGACCTGCTGGCCGGCTTCGCCTGGCCGTGGATGTGGCTGGCGATGCCGCTGCCCCTGCTGGCCAATCTGTTGCTGCGGGCACGGCGCGGCAATGCGCCGGCCTTGCGCGTGCCCTATGGCGAGCGCCTGCAGGCCGTGGCCGCCGCGCCGGCACGCGGCGGGCTGTGGCGCGCCAGCGTGTGGCTGGCGTGGCTGGCCTGGTTCTGCCTGTGCGCGGCGG
>NZ_AQOJ01000547.1:0-4976 GCF_000364685.1 Xanthomonas sp. SHU 166 | reverse complement strand
TGCCGGCCGCTGCACGCGGTCGCCGCCGAACTGGGCCTGCCCGACGCCCCCACCCCGCCGCCCTTGCCGCCACCGCTCCAGACGGCCGCTCCCGGGGCTCCCGGGAGCCCCGCCGCCGCCGCGCCGCGCAGCGGCCTGTCCGGCTGCGCGATCATGGCCATCGTCGGCACCATCGTCGGCGTGCTGCTGGTGGCGTTCCTGGGCATCGCCGCGGCGATCGCCCTGCCCGCGTACCAGGACTACCTGGCACGCGCAAAGGTCGCGCAGGCGCTCGACCACCTGGCGCCGCTGAAGGACCAGATCGCCGCCTTCAATGCACAGGAGCACCGCTGCGCGGTCAACGGCGACACCGGCTTCGGCGCACCGCAGAGCTATGCCGGCGACACCATCGCGCAGGTGCGGGTCGGCCGCTTCGACAACGGCCACTGCGGCCTGGAAGCCACCCTGCACCTGCCCGACCACAAGCGCCTGGATGGCAAAGCGCTGTGGCTGGACTACGATGAGCGCACGTCCGCCTGGAACTGCAGTTCCGACCTGGACGATCGCATTCTGCCGGTCCACTGCCGCGGCGGCTGACCGGCGCACCGTTTTCGACTGCAACTCCCGGGGAACAGAATGACTGAGTGGTACTACGCCGACGCAGCGCAGCAGCGCCATGGGCCGCTAGCGGCCGCCGACCTGCAGCAGCGCTTCCAGCGCGGCGAGATCGGATTGTCCACCCTGGTCTGGCGCGAGGGCCTGAGCGAATGGCGCACCCTGGCCGAGTTCGTCGACGAACTCGGCCTGACCCAGGCGCCGGCGCCGGCGATTGCCCCGATCGAGGTTGACCGAGAGACTCCTCCTCCGCCCCCGGCCGCGACCGTCCCCGACGCCTGGACCGCGCCCGCGCCGGCCGTGGCGGCGTCGCCCTACGCGGCGCCCAGCGCCGTGCTCGACGGTGGCGCGCGGGTGGTCGGCGGCGGCGAGGTGGTGCAGGCCGGTTTCTGGAAACGCGTGGCCGCCTACCTGATCGACGCGTTCCTGGTCGGCATCGTCGCCAACGTGATCCAGTTCGTGGTGATGCTGGGCTTCTTCGGGATCACCGGCTTCGGCAAGCAGCCGGACTTCAGCACTGCCGCGGGCATCGTCATGCTGCTCCTGCTGTACCTGCTGCCGATGGCGATCGCGGCGCTGTACTACGGCCTGTTCCACGCCTCCACCAAGCAGGCCACGCTGGGCAAGATGGCGGTCGGCATCAAGGTGGTGCGCACCGACGGCAGCCGCATCACCGTGTCCCGCGGCGTGGGCCGCTACTTCGGCTTCATGCTGAGCAGCCTGACCCTGGGCATCGGCCTGCTGATGGCGGCCTTCACCGAGCGCAAGCAGGCCCTGCACGACATGCTCTGCGACACCCTGGTGGTGGACAAGTGGGCCTACACCGACCACCCGGAATGGCAGCAGCGCAAGCTGGGCACGGTCACGGTGGTGATCCTGGCCCTGTTCGGCCTGCTGTCGGCAGCGGCGCTGCTGGTGGTGGTGCTGGCGATCGGCGTGGCCGCCAAGGGCGGCTGGCACTGAGTCCGGCGGGCTCCGGGAACCCCGCTGCCGCCTGCGCGCCTGCCCGGCCGGCGGGCGCCGGCTTGACAGCGGGCGCCGGACATGCCCACTAATAAATAAGCGCCGTAGCTGAACGCCCGGGGGTTCCATCCCGGGCGTCGGCTTCTCTGCGAGACCGCAACGCTTCACTAACCGGAGCAATTGCGCCACCCTACCGCCCCCAGGGCGTCCGCCCACGCCCATCGAAGCCCGACCCGCCATGTCCAAGCACCTGCTCATCGTCGAATCGCCCGCCAAGGCCAAGACGATCAACAAATACCTCGGCAAGGATTTCCACGTCCTGGCCTCGTATGGGCACGTGCGCGACCTGATCCCGAAGGAAGGCGCGGTCGATCCGGACGACGGCTTCGCGATGCGCTACGCGCTGATCGACAAGAACGAGAAGCACGTGGAGGCCATCGCCAAGGCGGCCAAGGCGGCCGAAGACATCTACCTGGCGACCGACCCGGACCGCGAGGGCGAGGCGATCAGCTGGCACATCGCCGAGATCCTGCAGGAGCGCGGGCTGCTCAAGGGCAAGCCGCTGCACCGGGTGGTGTTCACCGAAATCACCCCGCGCGCGATCAAGGAAGCGATGGCGCAACCTCGGCAGATCGCCGGCGACCTGGTCGATGCGCAGCAGGCCCGCCGCGCGCTGGACTACCTGGTCGGCTTCAACCTGTCGCCGGTGCTGTGGCGCAAGGTGCAGCGCGGCCTGTCCGCCGGCCGCGTGCAGTCGCCGGCGCTGCGCATGATCGTCGAGCGTGAGGAGGAGATCGAAGCCTTCATCGCCCGCGAGTATTGGTCCATCGCCGCCGACTGCGCGCATCCCTCGCAGCACTTCAACGCCAAGCTGATCAAGCTCGACGGGCAGAAGTTCGAGCAGTTCACCATCACCGACGGCGACACCGCCGAATCTGCGCGCCTGCGCATCCAGCAGGCCGCGCAGGGCGCGCTGCACGTCACCGACGTGGCCAGCAAGGAGCGCAAGCGCCGCCCGGCACCGCCGTTCACCACCTCCACGCTGCAGCAGGAAGCCTCGCGCAAGCTCGGCTTCACCACCCGCAAGACCATGCAGGTGGCGCAGAAGCTGTACGAAGGCGTGGCGATTGGCGACGAAGGCACGGTCGGCCTGATCTCGTACATGCGTACCGACTCGGTCAACCTGTCGCAGGACGCGCTGGCCGAGATCCGCGACGTGATCGCCCGCGACTACGGCATCGCCTCGCTGCCGGACCAGCCCAACACCTACCAGACCAAGTCCAAGAACGCCCAGGAAGCGCACGAAGCGGTGCGTCCGACCTCGGCGCTGCGTACCCCGTCGCAGGTGGCCCGCTTCCTGACCGACGACGAGCGCAAGCTGTACGAGCTGATCTGGAAGCGTGCGGTGGCCTGCCAGATGATCCCGGCCACGCTCAACACCGTCAGCGTCGACCTGTCGGCCGGCAGCGAACACGTGTTCCGCGCCAGCGGCACCACCGTGGTGGTGCCCGGCTTCCTGGCCGTGTACGAGGAAGGCAAGGACAACAAGAGCGCCGAGGACGAGGACGAAGGCCGCAAACTGCCGGCGATGAAGCCCGGCGACCGCGTGCCGCTGGAGCGCATCCTGGCCGAGCAGCACTTCACCCAGCCGCCGCCGCGCTTCACCGAAGCGGCGTTGGTGAAGGCGCTGGAAGAGTACGGCATCGGCCGTCCCTCGACCTACGCCTCGATCATCCAGACCCTGCTGTTCCGCAAGTACGTGGAGATGGAAGGCCGCAGCTTCCGCCCGTCCGACGTCGGCCGCGCGGTGTCCAAGTTCCTGTCCAGCCACTTCACCCAGTATGTGGACTACGACTTCACCGCCAAGCTCGAAGACGAGCTGGACGCGGTCTCGCGCGGCGAGGAGGAGTGGGTCCCGCTGATGTCGCGCTTCTGGGAGCCGTTCAAGGAACTGGTCGAGGACAAGAAGGAATCGGTCGACCGCGCCGAAGCCAGCGGTGCGCGCGAGCTCGGCACCGATCCCAAGACCGGCAAGCCGGTGAGCGTGCGTCTGGGCCGCTTCGGGCCGTACGCGGCGATCGGCAGCACCGCCGAGGACGCCGAGGACAAGCCCAAGTTCGCGTCGCTGCGTCCCGGTCAGAGCATGCACACCATCACTCTGGAGGAGGCGCTGGAGCTGTTCCTGATGCCGCGCAGCCTCGGCCAGGACCAGGGCGAGGAGGTCAGCGTCGGCATCGGCCGCTTCGGCCCGTTCGCCAAGCGCGGCAGCGTCTACGCTTCGCTGAAGAAGGAAGACGATCCCTACACCATCGATCTGGCCCGTGCGGTGTTCCTGATCGAGGAGAAGGAAGAGATCGCGCGCAACCGCATCATCAAGGAATTCCCCGGCAGCGACATCCAGGTACTCAACGGCCGCTTCGGCCCGTACATCAGCGACGGCAAGCTCAACGGCAAGATCCCCAAGGATCGCGAGCCCGCCTCGCTGAGCCTGGACGAAGTGCAGAAGCTGCTGGAGGAAACCGGCAAGCCGGTGCGCAAGGGCTTCGGCGCCAAGAAGGCCGCCGCCAAGAAGGAAGCCGCGCCGAAGAAGAGCGCGGCGAAGAAGGCCGCGGCCGACGCCCCGGCCAAGCCGGCGGCGAAGAAAGCGGTCAAGAAGGCCGCGAAGAAAACCGCCAAGAAAACGGTGAAGAAGGCGGCGAAGAAGACCGTGGCCAAGGGCGGCTGAGCCGCTCTGCGGATGGCCCAGGGCGGCCCGACGCAACCCCTCGAATAGTACGAGCGCGGGCGCCGAGCCGCCTTTTCGCTGCGCCGACGGCGTCTCTCAGCGCCTGAAGATCCGCGACAACCCGGTTTTTCTGTGGGAGGGGCTTCAGCCCCGACGCTTTATCGGTAAGGCATCGGGGCTGAAGCCCCTCCCACAGAAAAGCGGCGGGCCGGAGACTTGCGAAAATCCCGAGTCCCGCCCAACCGACCCTCATTGTCCTTAGACGACGACGTGCCGCATGATGCGCGCATGACCGACCTGTCCCTGAGCCATGCCGTCGCCGTCCTGCGCAAGGGCGGCGTGATCGCCTATCCCACCGAAGCGGTGTGGGGCCTGGGCTGCGATCCGCACGACGAGACCGCCGTGACCCGCCTGCTGCGCATCAAGCAGCGGCCCGTGGACAAGGGCCTGATCGTGGTCGCCGCCGAACTGGACCCGTTGCGCCCGTTGCTCGACCTGTCGGCCCTGCCGCCGGACCGGCTGGCCGCGGTGCTGGCCAGTTGGCCCGGACCGCATACCTGGATCCTGCCCGCCGCCGCGCATGCGCCGCCCTGGATCACCGGCGCGCACCAGGGCATCGCCGTGCGGATCAGCGCGCATCCGCTGGTGGCCGCCCTGTGCCGGGCCTGGGGCGGCGCGCTGGTCTCGACCAGTG
>NZ_AQOJ01000546.1:0-961 GCF_000364685.1 Xanthomonas sp. SHU 166 | reverse complement strand
GGCGAGCCGCCGGCACGGCAGCGCAGCGAACTGGATCCGCTGGTGCTGGGCGACCTCGACGGCCTGCTCGACGGCGACACCGGCGGCCTGGCCCAGCCCACCCCGATCCGCGACGCCGCCAGCGGCGAGATCCTGCGCGCCTGAGGCGCTGCTCTTCGGCGCGGCACGCCTGTCTTCCGCCGCGTCGGCGTCTGGCGGCAATGGCGCGATGGCGCCACGCGGGCGCTTCGCTTGCCGGACCCTCACCCCAACCCCTCTCCCGGTGGGAGAGGGGCTTTGGACTTTTCCTTCTCCCGCCGGGAGAAGGTGCCCCGCAGGGGCGGATGAGGGTACGGGCGAAGCCTCGCAGCGACAGATCAACACGGCAGCACTGCCGCGACGCCACGCGCCCTGAATCACGCACACCCACCGCCCTTTCCCTGGCTGCCCAAGGCGCGCAAGATGCGCGCATGCGCCTCCTTCTCCGCCCATTGCTGCTGCTGAGCCTGTCGCCCTGGATCGGTGCCGGCTGGGCGCAACAGACGCAGACGGTCAGCAGCGACGGCAGCAATGCGTCGGTGCGCATCTATCGCTGCATCGCCGCTTCCGGCGCGGTCAGTCTGCAGAACGCCCCCTGCGAGAACGCGCGCCAGCAGCAGGTGCTGGACATGCAGCGTCCACGCGATCCGCCGCCGCGGCCGACCACCACCATCAGCACCGATCCGGCACGCGCGCAGGCCTCGCCGGCGCCGCTGCCGCAGCGCGAACTCCGCATCGTCACCGTGCAGCCTGCGCAGCCCATGTACGAGTGCGTCACTCCGGAAGGCGCGCGCTACACCAGCGACGACAACGCCGGCAATCCGCGCTGGGTGCCGCTGTGGGCTTATGGCTACGCCGAGGGCCCGTACGCACGGCCATCCGGGCGCGGCCCCGATGGTCGCTCGCCCGGCCCGCCGGGACCGCCTCCGCCCGGCGGCCCGCG